>JBBRKU010000021.1:0-11149 GCA_038231735.1 Actinomycetales bacterium
GAATCGGTGATGACATCCGCGGGCTCGTCGCCGACCTCCGGTGTGGCACGGAAACTCTCGCGGAAGTTGCCCAGAAAGAACCAGGCCCGGTGCCTTTCGGCGAAGGAAGAAATGGCGGCCGTCAGGTAGCCGTGGGCACCCAGATGCTGGCCCAGCAGCGGACGCCCGGGGACCAGCCCGTGGCCGGCATCCGCCCGGAAGCGGGCGGCCTCGCCGTGATGGCCGATCACGCCGTTCGTGATCCCAAACTGGCCGCTGGTGAGCGCCGTCCGTGACGGCATGCACGGCGAATCGGAGGCATAGTAGCGGTCAAAGCGAGCCGCATTCAGGGCAAATTCGTCCAGATGCGGGGTGATGGGACGCCGGTACCCATAAGGTCCCGTGTGGTCCGGCCTGAGGGTATCGACATCGACATAGATGATCTTCATTCGGCTCTCTCCTGATTAGGCCGGCGGCTCGTCGTTGGTGGTGGCCGACGACGAAAATTGCGTGAGCTGTTCGCTGAGCCGCGCGTGGGTGAGCTCCAGCCAGGTCAGATACGTGGTGCCCAGCAGATAGGAACGTTCGCGGCCGAGCCTGACCAGTTCCCGATTCCAGTCGCGGTCAACCTCGATGGCGGTTTCTTTTGGATCGATCTCATCGTCGTAGGCCTTTTCCCGCTGCTGCCTGCGTCGGTAGTCGAGTTCGGATTCCAGCAGCTTCAGCGCGACCTCCGGCCCAAGAATGCCTGTGAGCAGGAAGCGCATCTGGAAGTCCGCGTCGAGGGGCCGCACCGTCGGCTCATGCGGCGACGCGGCCCAGTCGCGGAATGCGGCGATGCCGGCGTCAGTGAGCCGGTATACCTTGGCGTCCGGGCCGTTCTGGCGCTGGTCGATCATCAGGTCCACCCAGCCCTTGTCCAGGCATTTGGTGAGCTGGCGGTAAATCTGGGACGGCTGGGGGCTGTAGCCGAAGAACGGACCTTCCTGGTTCAGCCACTTGTGCAGGTCATACCCCGCCATGGGCTTGCGCATCAGGTGCCCCAGGATGATGCATTCCAGTTTGTTAAGCATGACCTGCCTCTCGCCGCTTGCCGTGCATGTATCTATGTGATTAGAATCATAGCAACACCAAGCCAATCCCTACAACCTCGGCTATGACTCTAAAAGAGAGTATGTGTGAATGTACATAGTCAGCCCGGTAAGGGTCGGGTGACGAAACTGATAAGGGCGATCGAAGGACAAAGGAGTTTTCGTGAAAACACTTAAGAGAATCCCCCGGACTGTGGCATTGGCCGCCGTCGGGGTGCTCTTCCTTGGCGGCTGCAGCGGTGGCGCCAACAGCGCTGCGGGCACCAATGGAGGGGCAAAGAGCCACACAACACTGACGCTCGGATCAGGAGTGGAGCCGGCGTCGCTGGACGCGGCCCAATCCCGCGAAGCCCAGTTCGTCCAGTACTTCCAGCCGGTCTTCGACACGCTTATCCGGCGCGACGCCGCCGGCAAGCCACAGCCCATGCTGGCCACCAAGTGGGAGACCAGCCCGGACCAGAAAACGGTAACGCTGACGCTTCGCACCGACGTCACTTTCACCGACAAAACCAAATTCACCGCGGAGGCAGCGAAGGGCAATCTGGACCGTTTCAAATCGGCCGGCGGCCCTCTGGCCGGGGCGCTCAGTTCGGTCGCAAGCGTCGACGCCGTTGGAGCGGACACGGTGAAACTGAACCTGTCCGCGCCCGACCCGGCACTGATCTACTCACTGGGCGGACCCGGCGGCTACATGCAGTCTCCGGCCAACTTCAACAGCCCCACGGCCAAGACGCAGCCTATCGGGTCAGGGCCCTATGAACTGGACCGTTCGGCCACTACCCCCGGTTCGCAGTACACGTTCACCAAGAATCCGAACTACTGGGACAAATCCCTGCAGAGGTTTGACAAGATCGTGATCAAGCCCATGAAGGATGAAAATGCCCGCCTGAACGCGCTGCGGTCCGGCCAGATCGACGGGATGATTGCCAGCGCCAAGACGGTGCAGGCGGCCAAGGGTGCCGGCGTTGACGTGCAGACAGTACCCGGAGACTGGCAGGGACTGACCCTGCTTGACCGGGCCGGAACACTGACACCGGAACTGGGCAAGGTTGAGGTCCGCCAGGCCATCAATTACGCCATCGACAATGCGTCCCTGCTCAAGGGCGTTGCGCAGGGCATGGGAACCGTGACCAGCCAGGTCTTCGGCCCGTCGTCGCAGGCATTTGTCAAAGACCTGGATGGGCAGTATTCCCACAATCCGGACAAGGCCAAGGAGCTCCTGAAGCAGGCCGGCCTGGAGAACGGATTCACGCTCAAAATGCCCACCTCATCGGACATGGACCCCGCACTGGCTCCGGCCGTGCGTGACCAGCTTGCCAAGGTCGGGATCAAGGTGGAGTGGACAGATATCCCCTCCGCTCAATACCAGGCCGAACAGCAGTCGGGCAAGTACTCCGCGGCCTTCACCGCCTTCGGCCAGCCGGTGGTCGCCTGGACTGCCATCAACAGCATGGTTACCCCCGCTGCTCCGTGGAACGTCTTCAAATCCAGCACGGACCAGACCAAGTCGCTGATCAGCGGGATCCTCAGCAGCACCGGGGATGACTTCGTCACCAAGGAACAGGCGCTCAACAAATACCTGGTGGACAACGCGTGGTTTGATCCGTGGTACCGCATTGACCAGCCGTACTACTCCTCCAAGGAAGTCAAGGTACAGCTCCAGGCCGGGCAGCCCGTTCCGTCCATCTACAACTACGAGCCGGCCAAGTAGCAGCTGCGCTGCACTGGCAACGGTTGTCCCGCGGTCGGACCTTGACCGCGGGACAACCAGCCCACCGTTCCTGAAATCCTCTCTCTCCAAGGAGTCCCCGTGCTTCCCTACATCGCCCGCCGTCTGGGTTCGGGGATTGTGCTAGTCGTCTTTGCCTCGTTCATCGTCTTTGCCCTGATGCTTGCCAACAGCGGCCACATAGCCCGTAACGTCCTTGGCGATCAGGCAGCAACAGCGCTCGTCGCGGCCAAGCAGGCCCAGCTCGGCCTCAATGATCCGCTGATCATCCAATACTTCCATTGGCTCGCCGGCGCGGTGCAGGGCAACCTGGGGCAGTCGTGGTTCAACGCCGAATCCGTCACCTACCTGCTGCTCAACAGAGTTCCGGTTACGCTGTCCATCGCCGTTGCCACCGTTATAGTTTCTTCACTGATCTCACTGGTTCTCGGCGTGGTTGCCGCACTGTACCGCGGTTGGGTGGACCGGGCTGTGCAGTTTGTCTCCATCGTCGGTCTGGTCTTTCCGGGTTTCTGGCTCGCCCTGGTGCTGGTGGTCAAAGTCTCCATTGAATGGAAGCTGGTGCCGGCCACCGGCTACACCCCGCTGGGCCAGTCCTTCTTTGGCTGGTTCCAAAGCCTCACACTGCCGGTCTTTTCGCTGGCCATCGGGGCAGTGGCAGGCCTGTCGCAGCAGGTCCGCAGCGCAACGATTGCCACCCTGGACATGGACTTCGTCCGAACACTTCGAAGCAGGGGACTCTCCGAGGGCAGCGTCCTGTTCAGACACGTCCTGCGCAACGCAGCCCCGCCAACGCTGACCGTCGTGTCCCTGAACTTCATCGCCCTGATGTCCGGCGCGGTGATGATAGAGCGCGTTTTTGCCCTGCCCGGACTGGGAAGTATTGCCGTCGAAGCCACGGGCGTAGGCGATATTCCCATTGTTCTGGGTGCCGTGGTGATTTCCGTGATCATCGTGGTCCTGGTGAACCTCATCATCGACCTTTTCAATGGCTGGCTGAACCCGAAAGTCCGTTTGTCATGACCAACACCGTGAAGAACGCAACATCCTTGCCCGCCGGACAACCCGGCAAGAGTCCGGCGGCCAAACGCCAGGGACTGCTGCGGCGCATCAGCGGATCCCCGCTGGCGCTGATTTCCCTTGGCATCCTGGTGCTGCTGGTGCTTGCCACTGTGCTGGCGCCGCTGCTGACACACTACGATCCCAATTCCGGGGATATCGGCCAGGCACTGGTTGGCCCGGGACCCGATCACTGGCTGGGAACCGACAGTTCCGGACGGGACGTCTTTGCCAGACTTCTCTACGGCGGAAGGATCACCCTGGGCGGCGCGGGGCTGGCCGTCGCGGTCGCCATCGTCATTGGTGTGACGACAGGCCTGGTGGCAGGCTACTTTGGCGGCAAAGTGGATACCGGCTTTGATTGGTACAGCAACCTGCTCATCGCCCTGCCGCACATCATGGTGCTGCTCGCGGTGCGGGCGGCATGGGGGAACAACATCTGGCTGAGCATGAGCGTCTTCGGCGTGCTCATGGCGCCCGGCTTCCACCGCCTGGTGCGCGCGATAGTCAGCGGGGTCCGCAATGAACTTTACGTTGACGCGGCACGCGTTTCCGGACTTTCCCTGCCGCGGATCCTGGGCCGCCACGTGCTGATAGCCGTCCGGGCACCGATCATCATCTACGCGGCCCTGGCAGCCGTCGTCGTCATCGGTGTGCAGTCCGGCCTTGACTTCCTGGGCCTGGGAGACACCACGATCCCCAACTGGGGCAATATGCTCAACGAGGCACTGGTGAACCTCTATATTGCCCCCGGCCTCATGCTGTGGCCCGGCATTGCCCTGGGCGTGGTCAATGCCGCGCTGATCTTCTTCGGAAACAGCCTGCGCGATGCGCTGGAGGACAGACCGGCAGCCGGCCGGCGCCGCCGTCGTGCATTGGCCGCCCCCCAACCTGCGGCAGCGAGCATCCCGGCGGAGGCTCCGCAGACCGACGACGGCGACACCCGTGCCCGCACCGGCCGGATAGTTCCCGGCGTGGCCGGGGCCGATTTCATTCCCGAATCGCCGGTCATGGCAGTGCGGGACCTCAGCATCGGCTACCCCTACACCGAGGGCGTCAAGCCTGTGGTCAAGGGCATTTCGCTGGGCCTGCGGCAAGGAGAAATCCTTGGGCTCGTCGGTGAATCCGGATCCGGTAAAACCCAAACTGCGTGGGCCATCCTGGGCCTGCTTCCAACCGGTGGCCGCATCCTGGGTGGAAGCATCGATCTCGCAGGGCGCAAGTTTCAGTCGCTGTCTCCGCGGGACCGCCGCAAGCTGCTGGGGAAGACCGTGGCCTACATCCCGCAGGAACCGATGTCCAACCTGGACCCCACGTTCAAGATCGGATACCAGCTGGTGGAACCAATCCGCCAGCATCTGGGCCTGGGCAAGAAGGCTGCGAAAGACAAGGCTCTTGCCATGCTGGCCCGGGTAGGGATCGCGGATCCGCAGCGCACCTTTGACTCCTACCCCCATCAGATCTCCGGAGGCATGGCACAGCGCGTCCTGATAGCAGGTGCAGTCTCCTGCAACCCGGAAGTCCTGATCGCGGACGAACCCACGACGGCATTGGACGTGACAGTCCAGGCCGAGGTGCTGGACCTGTTGCGCGACCTGCAGCGCGAAAGCGGCATGGCAGTACTGCTGGTGACGCACAACTTCGGCGTGGTGGCGGATATCTGCGATCGCGTCGCGGTGATGCAGTTAGGCAGGATTGTGGAGCAGAACGACGTTGAACGGCTCTTCAAGGATCCGCAGCATCCGTACACCCGGATGCTGCTGGCGTCCGGGCTGGAAAACAAAACCCCGCGGAGCGCCCTTCTGGCCGAACCGCCGTCCGATCTCCAGGAGGCACAGCTGTGAATCCGCTGCTTGACATCAGAAACCTGGTAACAGACTTCCCGACGAAAGGATGGCGCAGGCCGCCGTTCAGGGCACTCAAAGGCGTCAACCTGGATGTGAATCCCGGCGAAACCGTGGGACTTGTCGGGGAGTCCGGATCCGGCAAAACCACCATCGGCAGGGCCGTCCTGGGCCTGGCCCCGGTGAGCGCCGGGGAGATCATTTTTGACGGCAACAACATCGGCCAGCTCTCGCGGGCCCGGCGCCGGCTGATGAGCCGTGATGTCCAGGTGGTCTTCCAGGATCCCTACACCTCGCTGAACCCGGCCTTGACCATCGAAGACATCCTTTCCGAACCTCTCATTGTCCAGGGCATAGCCAAGACGCAGGCACGACGGCGGATCGGCCGCCTGCTGGACCGGGTGCAGTTGCCGACAGACGCTGGCGCCAGGCTGCCGAGGGAGTTTTCGGGTGGCCAGCGCCAGCGCGTGGCTATTGCCCGGGCGCTGGCCATGGAACCCAAGCTGATTGTCTGCGATGAGCCCGTTTCCGCCCTGGACCTGTCCACGCAGGCCAGGGTCCTGGACCTTTTTTTGGAGATCCAGCAGGAAACGGGTGTGGCGTACCTGTTCATCTCCCACGATCTGGCCGTTGTCCGTCATATCAGCCACCGCATCGCGGTGCTCTACCACGGTGAGGTGCTGGAGTTCGGTGAAGCCGGGTCGGTGACGGAAAATCCCGGGCACCCGTACACCCAACGGCTGCTGATGGCCTCCCCTGTGGCCGATCCGGCGCGGCAAAAGGCGCGGCGGGAGGCGCGGCTGGCGTTCTTGGCCCAGCAGTAGGAATTCCGTCCAAAGTAATGTCCGCAGTACGCATCTGAACGGTACCCCCGGGCTGCCGAAAAAGGAGAAGTGATGGCTCAGCGTTACAGACTATTGGCACTAATGGCCGCGGTTGCCCTTGGATCCGGCGCCGTGGCAGCGGCCCCTGCCGTCGCAACGGCCGCTCCGGAGGGCCGGACCGCGCACACCGGCAGCACCTCCTATGTGGACTGTTCCCAGCCAGCGGCGGGCACGGGGACGGAGCGCCAGCCCTGGAACAGCCTCGAGCAGGTGGCCAGCCACGTTTTCGGGCCCGGCGACCAGCTGCTGTTCAAACGCGGAACCACCTGCAAGGGAACGCTGAAGACCCAGGGATCCGGTTCCGAAGAGGAGCCGTTCATCATCGGCGGCTACAGTCATTCCACGGCCCGGGCCGTGCTGGACGGAAACGGCGCCTACACCGCCGTCCCCTGTACAACCAGCAGCATGTGAGCCTGCGGGACCTGGAAATTGTCAACGCCGCCAACCCCGGGACCAACCGGCGCGGGATCACCGTCCAGCTGCAGGACTTCGGTACCGGCAGCGGCTACAACATCGACAATGTTTATCTTCACGACGTCGCCGGCGACGACGCCAAGGGGCCCGCGGGCAGCCAGGGCATCGCCTTTGTCGTCACCGGCAACCGGACACCCACCACCTTCAATGATGTGCACATCACCAACAACCGGCTGGAGAACATTGACCGGCAGGCCATCAACCTGCAGCTGAGCACCTGGTCCTGCCGACCGGAAATCGGCTGCGCCACGGCACCGAATTGGTTGCCCGCGACGCATGTGGTGGTCAAAGACAATTACCTTGGCAACATAGGCGGAGACGGCATCGTCATGAACACCACGGACGGCGCCCTCGTGGAGAACAATACCGTCGTCGGCTTCAATGAGCGCTCGGCCGGGTACAACGCCGGAATCTGGCCGTTCAACAGCAACAACACACTGGCACAGTTCAATAATGTCTCCGGTGGCAAGGGCCACCGGGACGGCATGGCCTATGACATCGACGGCGGTAACATCGGGGCAACCTTCCAATACAACCTCAGCCATGACAACGAAGGCGGTTTCTTCCTGCTGTGCACCGCCAACAACATCCAGCGCGGGTCGGTCGTCCGCTACAACATCAGCCAGAATGACAGCTACCGCGGCGTGGAAAACTGCGCCGGCAAGATCGAGGACGCGCAGATCTACAACAACACCATCTACATCGGAGATGGCATTTCACAGGTGGTTGTCAACGAAAACGTGGATGCCCTCCGAAACGTCCAATTCCGGAACAACATCGTGGCCAAGTCCGGCACCGGTGAGGCCAGCTTCAATCTGGCTGCCCATACCGGCTACACCTTCGCAAACAACAGCATGTCCGCCTCGATAGCGAACCAGCCGGCCAACCCCGGCGGCACTTCTGCGGATCCGCTGCTGTGCGGCCCCGGAACAGCGACAAGCAGCAAAGACGCAGCCGGCTACCTGCTGCAAAAGAATTCCCCGGCACTCGGGGCCGGACTGTCCATTCCGGACAACGGAGGGCGCGACTTCTTTGGGGCAAAGATCAAAAAGGAAACAGCCATCGGCGCCTCCCAACGCGGCCACTGCTAACAACCCCTGCTGTTGGCCCTGCCCGGTTCATCCAGGCAGGGCCGACAACGGCTTCATAACCGGGACCCGGCCAAGGCAGGCCTAACCTCCCAGAACGGACGACACGGTGACTACCGCAGAACTCATGGCCAACACCCACGGCGCGAACGCCAACTCCTGTCCGGCGGTGGTACCGGCGCTTCAGCAGTGGGAGGGCGGCCACGGGTTCCTGACCCTGGCGGATGGATTCCGCGTTGTGGTAAACGATCCCGGGCTGGCCGCAACAGCCGAACAGCTGGTCACCGACATCGCGGAGGTGTGCGGAATCGCCGGCAGGTCCGGCGCCCA
The DNA here is from genome assembly GCA_038231735.1 of Actinomycetales bacterium. GTDB lineage: Bacteria > Actinomycetota > Actinomycetes > Actinomycetales > Micrococcaceae > Arthrobacter_M. The sequence continues at coordinate 8,479 of JBBRKU010000021.1, forward strand.
ACCCGGCGGGGCCGGACCCGCTGAGGTCCAGGCACCGGAAGGTGTGGCCCCCGCCGGCGGAATCTCGCTGCTCCTGGACCCGTCGACGCCGTTCGCCACCGGCTCCGAGGCAGCGGCCCAGGAAGGCTATCTGCTCTGCATCGGCGAAAGCATCCAAATCCAAGCGCGCACGGTGACAGGGATCTTCTGGGGAACGCGGACGCTCGTGCAGATGCTCCTGCTGTCCGCGGGGCCACAAGCTGGGGCGGGCCCTCGTGCTGCCATCCCGTGCGGAACCGCGGTCGACTGGCCGAACTACCCGGTACGCGGCTTCATGCTGGACGTGGGGCGCCGCTTTGCCGATCCCGCCTTCATACGCGATTACATCCGCTTCATGAGCTGGTTCAAGCTCAACACGTTCATTCTCCATCTCAATGACAATGAAATAGTCAAGGACACCAAGCGTGACTGGGGCGTCGCCCAGCAGGCGTTCCGGTTGTCGTCCGGGAACCCGCAGTTTGCCGGCCTGGCCGCCACGGACGGTGCCTACGACCGGGCCGACTGGGACTCCTTCGAAGAGCTCGCCCTCCGGCACCAGGTCACCCTGGTGCCGGAGATCGACGTCCCGGCGCACGCCCGGTCCATCGTCCGGGTGAGGCCGGAGCTGGGCCTTAACAACGGGGACTCGGACATGCTGGACCTGTCCAAACCGGAAACGACCGACTTCGTCCAGGTGATCTTTGATGAGTTCACGCCGTGGTTCCGCGGTCCGTATGTGCACTTCGGCGCGGATGAATATGAAAAAGAACACGCGGAACTCTACCTGCGCTTCTTCAACGAGATCTCCTCCCACCTGCAGGCCCTGGGCAAGAAGCCGATGGCGTGGGGCAGCCTGACCGCCATGTCCGGAGGGGCGGATGCAGCGGGCCGCAGCGGTTACGGCCGCGATGTCGTGATCTGTTCCTGGAACAACGACTGGTACGGTCCGCACGCCGCCACTGCGGACGGGTACCGGATCATCAACACCAATGACGAGCTGCTGTACATAGTCCCCTTCGCCGACTACTACCACGGCACACACCTGGACGGCCGCGCGCTTTTCGACGGCTGGGAACCGCACGTCTTCGCAGACAACCAGTCGCTTGATCCCCAGCATCCGCAACTGCTCGGCGCGGCATCGGCGGTATGGAATGACATGGTTCTGCGGGACTACGACGAGCAGCTGATCCACGAGCTGGTGGAACCGACCTTCGGACTGCTGGCCCAGAAAATGTGGTCCGGCGCCCCGGCCGGGCTATCCTACGAGGCCTTCATGCTGCGGATAGCGGCGCTCACGCAGTGGCCGGGCCGGAGCTACCTGCCGCAGCCACGCTGACATAGAACACACGGGGCGCTGGCTCGGGATGCCATTTGCATGATCTGGGGGGACCCGTCGGAGCACCACAACCTTGCTGATGTCATGCCGGAGCTTGGGGCCGAGGGTTATCGGCCACGTCAGTGCTTCGGCGACGCCAGGGCTGGACGTCGGACGCGCGCCAGATCCGGGCCGTCGCGGGGGACATACCCAAATGCGCTGCGAGCAGTCTGGCCGACCAGCGATTCGCGTCCAGGTGGGACGGAGGCTCTTCCAACGTGGACGCCACTACCGCGGCGTCGTTGATGCGCCGCGGTCGGCCGGGGCGGCTGCGGTCGAACAGAGCGTCGATCCATCGGGCTGCTGCGCCAGCAACTCGAATCCGGAGGCCCGGGTCCACGGCGTAGTCACCAGCGGCGCAAAGGCACCCAACGCCATCCCGGAGGTGACGGAAGGCCGCTGGTACGTGCGTGCCGGTTCGCTGGCCCGACCTGGCCGTGCTCGAGGCCAAGGTACGCCGCTTTTCGGGGCCGGGGCCGGGGCCTGTCCACCGACAGCGAGCTGGAGATCGAGGCCGAAAGCAAGCCCTACGCCGGGCCGGATCCTCCATCATGCCGGGCAAAGTGAATCCGGTGATCCCCGAGTGGTCAACCAGGTGGCCTACTCCGTCGTCGGCAATGACATCACTATTACGATGGCCGCAGAATCCGGCCAACTGCAGCTCAACGCGTTCGAACCGATCATGGCCCGCGCCCTGTTTTCCTCCCTGCGCGAGCTGCGCTCGGCCTGTACCGTGCTAGCCGAGCGCTGCGTGGACGGCATTACAGCGGACCCGGTGGCGCTGCTGGCCAGCGTGGAACAATCCATCGGCCCCGTCACCGCACTGGTTCCATACCTGGGCTACCGCTGCGCAACCGAAGTGGCACAAGAGGCCATGGCCACTGGCCCCAGCGTAGTGGACGTGGTCCGCGGACAGGGGCTGATGACAGTTAGACGAGGACGCGCTGGATACCCAGGGTGCCCATGAAGAGGTCCAAGTCTTTGGGCACATCGGCGCTGAGCACCACGTCGACCTTGGGCCACCGACCGGCCGTGCCGTGGATGGTGTCCTCGCCCACATGGATGCGCCGTTCCACAATCCTCTGGCGGCGGCTGGCCACCAGGGCGCGCTGCACCGGCGTCGCCGTCCAAGGAACGCTAGGTATGGTTGAGCAGGACCGAGAGTCCGACTGAAGCAGCGAGGGCGACAATTCCGCCCGCGGCTGTTTTCATCAAAACTGCGGGAGCTTCCTCCACCTGCGCCGAACGAAGATTCCGCCCGCGGTAGATCAAACATCC
>JBBRKU010000022.1:0-11118 GCA_038231735.1 Actinomycetales bacterium
GACGACACCCTGCTGGGCCAGGGCGATCGCCGTGGCCTCCGCCGTGCCGATCCAGATGGGCAGGTGCCTCTCGCCCTGGGCCTCTTTGAGCAGGACCAGCGGCTGGTTGGACGGCATCTCCACCCGAACGCCGACTATCTGGACTTCGATCATGGCCATAGGACCTTAATCATAGATCCGGAAACGAAGAGTCCGGCCGGACCGGAACGCGCATCAGCGGTCCATCCGCGCAATCTGGCCCTGCACCAGGGCGCTGTGCAGGCTCAGGCAGAGATCACTGATTTCGCGCGCGGTTTCCGCGGCCCTGGCCTGCGACGCGGCATCCCGGCGGGAGGCCAGCGGTGCAACCGCCCGTTCCACCAGGCCGAACTCCCGTTCCGCGGCGGCCTGGAAGGGGCGCAGGTGCCGCGGTTCCAGTCCGTGCGAGGCCAACGCGCAGCAGGCCTTGGCGACGCGCAGCGAATGGTCATCGAAGTGGCCATCCGTTGCGGCGATCAGCCCGTAACTCACCAGTGAAGTCAGGAGCTCGGCGCTGGCGCCGGACTCCGCCCGCAACTGCTCCGGCGTCAGCCGCCGCGAGCGGTTCTTCAGCTCGGCGGCCAGTTCCTCGGACACCATCCGCGGGGCAATCGAAACACCGGGCGGCAGGTTTTCGGGTCCTTCCCCGCGGTCGATCGCGTCCAGGTAATCCCGGATGACCTTCAGGGGCAGGTAATGGTCGCGCTGCAGAGCCAGGACAAAGCGCAGACGCTCCACGTCGGCTTCACCGAACTGGCGGTACCCAGCCGGCGTGCGCTGCGGGGCGATGAGCCCCTTCTCCTCATAAAACCGGATCTTGGAAGCCGTGACGGACGGAAAATCCTCCGTCAGCTGGGCCAACACTTCGCCGATGTTGAAGATGGCGGGGGCGGCCGACCGGCTCTGCTGCCCCCGCACGTCACTCAGCGGCCTTAGCTTTCTCTGGGATGCGTGATTCATGCTCACGTTCGGCGGTCCCTAGTGTTTCGGCTGGGTCGGCCCGGCCGGGCTGTAGTAGTACGTGAGCCTGAACTTTCCGATCTGGACCTCATTGCCACTGCGCAGACGGACGGAGTCGACCCGGTCGCCGTTGACGTACGTGCCGTTCAGGCTGCCGGCGTCGAAGACCTCGAAGCCGCCCGAAACGCGGCGGAACTGAACGTGCCGCCGGGACACCGTGACGTCGTCCAGGAACACATCCGCATTGGGGTGCCTTCCCGCCGTCGTAACGTCCGAGTCCAACAGGAAACGGGCACCCCGGTTGGGACCGGCGTGCGCAATGAGCAGCGCGGACCCGGCGGGCAATGCCTCCACAGCCCTGCGCTCTTCAGCGCTGAGGTGCGGCTCAATGGAAGGTTCAAAATGGAGCGGTGGAAGCTGGATTGAGGTCGTCTCGGAAGCGCCGGGCTGATCCTGAGAATCCGCCGGCCCACTGACCGCGGCGTTGTTCCCATCGTCAACCATCGGTATTCCTCCTTGTGTATCCAGTCTGCTGCCCCCCGAACGGCATTCCGCTGCGGGCGGCATATCCAATAGGTCTGCAATTATTTGAAAGAATTGCCAGTCCGGCTCCGCCGGCTGGGCCAGCGGAGCCTTCCAGACTAGCCTACCTGCTGTTCGTACTCCGCGGCGCCGAGCAGCGTGCCGTAGGACTCCGCATCCTCCAGCTTGATCTCCAGCAGCCAGCCGTCGCCGTATGGATCCGAGTTGATCAGCGACGGATCGGCGTCCAGCGCATCGTTGCGCCCGGTTACTTCCCCGGTCAGCGGCGCGTAAATGTCGCTGACACTCTTGGTGGACTCCACCTCGCCGACAACCTGCGCGGCGGAAACCTTGCTGCCGGATTCCGGCATCTGCACGTAGACAACATCGCCCAGCGCATCCTGGGCAAAATCGGTGATGCCGACGCGGACCACGCCGTCCGCGTCCGGCGCGGTGATCCACTCATGCTCGGCCGTGTAGGAGAGATCTGCTGGGATGTTGCTCATCAGAAGCCTTTCGTGGGTCCAACATTGGAACGCCCGGGCTGCTAGCCGGGCTCAGTTTTCAGGTCGTCAGGACGGCGGAGGCTGGACCGCACGATCCGGCCACCAAGTCCCAGTCTTCAGGGCGGTGAAGTGCATTACAAGCCACCGCAGAAAGTATAGGCATAGAGCGGGGCGCATCCGGATGCAGGTGCTGCCCAACCGTTGCCCGGATTGCAAAAAACCCCGCCTCGCGGCCCGAAGGCTCTGAAGGCGGGGTTTGATTGGTCGGGCTGACAGGATTTGAACCTGCGACCCCCTGACCCCCAGTCAGGTGCGCTACCAAGCTGCGCTACAGCCCGTAAGTTCCGCCATTTGCACAAATCCGCAAATCGGCCGAACCACCTGAAAAAGCTTACCGTAAAATCCTGATGTTCATGACCAGCGAGGCGCTGCAGCCCGTCCTCTTCCGGTTCGCGGCCGCCGGTGGGCAGGGTTCTGCCCACCTTTGGCCGACGGCGGAAGCTACTTCTTCTTGCCGCGCTTTTCCCGAACGCGCATGCTTACCTCGATCGGCGTGCCCTCGAACCCGAAGGTTTCGCGCAGCCGGCGGGTGATGAAGCGGCGGTAGCCGGGATCCAGGAAGCCGGTGGTGAAGAGGACGAATTTCGGCGGACGGCTGGAGGCCTGGGTGCCGAAGAGGATGCGCGGCTGCTTGCCACCGCGGACGGGGTGCGGGTGCGCCGCGACCAGCTCGCCCAGGAACGCGTTGAGCCGTCCAGTTGGGATGCGCCGGTCCCAGGACTCCAGCGCCTGGTCCAGCGCGGGCACCAGGCGGTCCTTGTGCCAGCCGGTCTTGGCGGAAATGTTCACCCGGGGGGCCCAGTCGACGTGCGCCAGGTCCTGCTCGATCTCGCGTTCCAGATAGCGGCGGCGCTCGTCGTCGAGCAGGTCCCACTTGTTGAAGGCCAGCACCAGGGCCCGGCCGGATTCGATGGCCAGCTGCAGGATGCGCACGTCCTGCTCGCTGAGCACCTCATCGACGGCCAGCAGTACGACGGCGACCTCCGCCTTCTCCAGCGCGGACTGCGTCCGCAGCGAGGCATAGAAGTCCGCGCCCTGTGCCATGTGCACGCGGCGGCGGATGCCGGCGGTGTCCACGAAGCGCCAAGTGCGGTCGCCGAGTTCGATGAATTCGTCCACCGGGTCGCGGGTGGTGCCCGCCATCGGGTCCACCACCACACGCTCGCTGCCGGCCAGCTTGTTCAGCAGCGAGGACTTGCCCACGTTGGGGCGGCCGATCAGCGCCACGCGGCGCGGACCTCCGGAGCGGTCCACGCCCTCGACGCCGGAGAACTCCGGCAGCACCTCCATGACCTTGTCCAGCATGTCCGCCACACCGCGACCGTGCGCGGCGGAAACCGGCCACGGCTCCCCCAGACCCAGGCCCCAGAGCACTGAGGCATCGGATTCGAGCTGGATATCATCGACCTTGTTGCCCACCAGGATGACCGGCTTCTTGGACTTGCGCAGCATTTTCACCACGGCCTCGTCGGTGGCGGTGATTCCTACCGTGGCGTCGACCACCAGCAGCACGGCGTCCGCCATGTCGACGGCGATCTCGGCCTGGTCCGCCACCCGGGCGTGGATGCCCTTGGCGTCAAACTCCCAGCCGCCGGTATCCACCACGGTGAAGTTCCGGCCATTCCAGTTCGCCGCGTACATGACGCGGTCACGGGTGACACCCGGGGTGTCCTCCACCACGGCCTCGCGGCGGCCCAGGATGCGGTTGACCAGGGTGGACTTGCCAACGTTCGGCCGTCCCACAATGGCCAGAACCGGGTCCAGCTGCGCCGCGCCCTGGTCTTCGCCGTCGTCGTACGTGCCATCCAGCAGGGCGGCGTCGTCCTCATCGAGCTCGTAGTCGGACAGCCCCGCGCGCAGCGACGCCGCGCGGACATCCGCCTCGTCGTCATCCAGGGCGGCAAGATGCTCGGCAATCTGGTCCGTACCGGTGGGCGTGTACTCGGCATCGTTCGGGTCGAAGCCACCGTCGCCGAAACGGCCGGCCGACTGGGAGTCGCTCATGGTTGCTGTCCTTCATGCTGATCTGTGGAGGGCTGATCCGTTGGATACGGACCCGCCGTGTGCTCTGTGGGGTGCTGGTTGGTCTTGTACTGAACCGTCTGCTGATCCGTGCTGTCCGGATCCGAAGCCTGGTCCTGCTCGACGGTCCCGCCCGGCTCAACTTTCCGGCCCGGCCCAGGGATGGAGTCGTCCTGGGGCAATGGCTGCCCGGTGGCTGCAATTGCGGCCTGGACATGGCTGGCCAGCCGGAGGCGAATTTCCTCCGCTGCCCTGTCCATTGAAACACGGCCGGACACGCCCGGGGCACGGCTGACCATGACGGGTTCGCCGAATACTACATGGAACCGCCGGCCCAGCGGCGGCAATTTGTCCTTATGTTCGCCGCTAATCCTGGTCCCCAGGACCGCAACAGGAACGACGGCGGCCCCGGAGTTGAGTGCCAGCCAGGCCACGCCGCTGCTGCCGCTGGAGGCGTCACCGGAACCGCGCGATCCTTCCGGCAGAATGCCGATGCAACCGCCGCGGTCCAGCACCGCCTTGGCGTTCTGCAGTGCCCGCCGGTCGCCGCCCCGGTCCACCGGGATCTGCCCGGAAGTCCGCAAAACCCAGCCCAGAAAGCCCCGGAACATCTGCTGTTTTACCAGCACATGCATGTAGCGTGGCGAGGCGCCCACCATCACCGGACCGTCGAGGTAGCTCAGGTGGTTGGAGGCGAATATCAGCGGCCCGGCGGAGGGGATTTTCTGCCGTCCGGCCACGGTGGTCCGGTACAGCACATGATCAAGGATCCGGCCCAACGGCCGGCTCCACCAGGTGCACAAAGGAGCGGGACCGCCGGCCTTTTCAGCCAAGGGTGTGTTTCCCGGTGATGGTGTCCAACACCACATGCAGAACGGCGGTCACCGTCTGCTCAAAGTCCAGCGAGGAAGAATCCACCGTGACTACGCCGTCCGCGGCCCGCTGGAATTCCACCACGGTGGAATCCTTGGCGTCCCTGGCCAGCACCTGGGTGGCCAGCTGCTCCCGGCTCTGCGTTCCGCCCAGCTGGATGCCGCGGCGGGCCATCCGCGCTTCGGCACTGGCTGTCAGCAGCAACCGGACCTCCGCGTTTGGGGCGACGACGGTGGTGATGTCTCTGCCCTCCACCACGATCCGTCGGCCGGCGCGGACAATAACCTCCTGCTGGCGGCGCACCAGTTCCCTGCGCGCCCCGAGCGTGGTGGCAATGGTGCTGACGGCGGTGGAGATGGCGGGCTCGCGGATCTCGGCGGTGACATCGGCGCCGTCCACCCGGACAAACTCCCGGTCCGGGCTGGTGCTCTGTTCCAGAACCAGGGCGCGCGCAGCAGCCTCCACATCGATGGCGTTGTCCAGATCAATCCCCGTGCTGACGCAGAACCAGGTCAGTGCCCGGTACATGGCGCCGGTGTCCAGATAGGGCAGGCCCAGGCGGCGGGCGACCTCTTGACTGACGCTTGACTTGCCGGATCCGGACGGGCCGTCGATGGCCACCACCAGGGGCCGCCCCTGCCTCAGATTCCTTAGTTCGGTATTAATCACGATTAGTCACGGCCTTAGCCACACTCTCAGTCACAGGATGACCTTCCAGCCGCGGTCCGTCAGTTCCTCCACCAGGGACACTCGCTTGTTCGGCATCACCGAGAGCTCCACCATGCCCACTTCCTTGCCCGCGGAGTGGTCCAGCCGCAGATCCTCAACGTTCACGCCGATCTCGCCGATTTCCGTCAGCAGCCGGGCGATCTGGCCTGGCCTGTCGTCCACCAGCACGGTCAGCCAGGCGTAGGACTGGGCCGGCCCGCCATGCTTGCCGGGGATGCGGGACTGGCCGGCGTTCCCCTCACTGATCAGCTGCGCCATATCCAGCCGCGCGCCGGGTGCCGTCGGAGCCTCCAGCGTGGAGATCAGCCGGTTCAGGTCCTCGCGGACGCCATGCAGGACGGCCACCAACCGGGAGGCATTGGCGCCGAGTATCTGCACCCAAAGCGACGGATCGCTGGCGGCAATGCGCGTCACATCCCGCAGCCCGTTACCGGAGAGGGACAGCGCGTGCAACGGAGTGTCCTGAAGCCGGCTGGCCACCAGGGACGCCATCACCTGCGGGAGATGGGAGACCAGCGCCACGGCCTCATCATGTTCCTCGGGGGTGAAGCGGAACACCACCGCGCCCAGATCGATCGCCAGCGAATGCGCGGTCTTGATGGCCAGCGCACTGCTGGCCTCGGAGGGACACAGGACCCAGGGCATGCTGGTAAACAGCTCGCCGCGGGCCGCCACCGGCCCGGAGCGCTCGCGGCCGGCCATCGGGTGCGTGCCAACGTAGCGGCTCAGCTGCTCGGCAGCCAGCCCCTCCGTTGCCTGAAGCTCGGCCAGAATCGCGGCCTTGACGCTGGCAATATCGACGACGACGGCGTGTGGGTACGTTTGCAGCGCGGCTGCCACCACACCGGCGGTGACATCCGGCGGCGAAGCCACGACCACCAGCTCCGGAGCCAGCTGCTCCCGGGGATTCAGGGCGCGGCCGGCACCGATGTCAACGGCCACGGCCTGGGCCGACGGCGAAGGATCCTGCAGGATCACCTCCACCCCGCGGCTGCGCAGCCCCAAGCCGATGCTGGCTCCGAGCAGGCCACTGCCAATGACCAGGACGGGGCCATTCAGATGCGCTGGGTTCATGCGTTCTACATTCCCACCGATGCGAGCAGATGGCCCACTTCCTGGCGGCCCAGCACGCGGATACTGCCCTGGCGCTGGTCGTTCAGACGGATGGGCCCCACCTGGACGCGCACAAGCCGCTCCACCGGGTAGCCGACCGCCTCAAACATGCGGCGCACAATCCGGTTCTTGCCCGAGTGCAGGATCACCTCGACCAGGATGTGTCCCGGGGTGGAGTCGACAAGTTTGAACGAATCCACCCTCGCCACACCATCCTCCAGCTCGATGCCCTCGCGCATCTGGGCACCCACGCCGGGGCCCATCGGGCCGCGGACTTGGGCGAGGTATGTCTTGGGAACCTCATACTTGGGGTGCGAGAGCCGGTTGGCCAGTTCGCCGTCGTTGGTCAGCAGCAGCAGGCCCTCGGTGGCAGCGTCGAGGCGTCCGACGTGGAAGAGCCGCTCGTTGGCCTGGCGGTTCTTCAGGAAGTCGCTGATGCATGGGCGGCCCTCCGGGTCCTCCATGGTGGAAACGACGCCCTTGGGCTTGTTGAAGACCATGTAGACCAGGGACTCATCCAGCTGCAGACTGATACCGTCCACCGTGATGGACACCTGCTTGGGATCGACGCGCAGGCCCAGTTCACGGACTACCTGCCCATCAACCTCCACTCGGCCGGACTCGATCATTTCCTCACATCCACGCCGCGACGCGACGCCGGCCGAGGCCATGATCTTCTGCAGGCGCACACCCTCGGGATTGTGCAGATCGACGTCCGGATTGCCGGTGCGGGGAGCGTTCCTTCCCGGACTACCCGCCGCATTTCCCGCGCCGCTGCGCTTGACGGGGCCAAGGTTGCTGCCGAATCGTTCGCTGCTAAAGGCGCGGGGCGCCCGGGCACCGGGCTGCTTGGACCCGCCCGTCTTCGGAGCCGGCTTTCGGCTGGCTCCGGTCTTCGGGGCGCCGAAGCGGGGCGCACCCGTGCGGGGAGCGCCCGTTCGGGGCGCGCCGGCCCGAGGAGCACCGGAGCGGGGAGCACCGAAGCCAGTGGACTCGGAGGCGGGGAACTCGGACCGGTCCCCACCAGAACGCGGAGCACCAGAACGCGGAGCACCCGAACGGTCAGCACCAAACCGGTCACCACCGGAACGCGGAGCACCAGAACGCGGAGCACCCGAACGCGGGGCTCCGGCCTTGGGGCCTCCGGCGCGCGACTGCCCACCCCGCGGCTGATTCCTGTCCTGGCCGGAGGGATTGTTCCCGGAGCGGGGCGTGGGTGTCATGGGGTGTGTTTCCTTATAAGCTAGCTGTTCAGTACGGTGAGTCTTCAAAATCGTGGAGGTTTTCCAACCCGGGCAGGTGGGGGGCCAGCTGAGGAAGTTCCTCAACACTGCCAATCCCCAGCCGTTCCAGGAAATACTGCGTCGTCCGGTAGAGGAAAGCACCCGATTCCGGGTCGGTTCCTGCTTCCTCGATCAAACCACGTTGGGTAAGCGTGCGCACCACCGAATCGACGTTGACCCCGCGGATGGCTGATACCCGGGCCCTGGCGACCGGCTGCCGGTAGGCAATAACGGCGAGCGTTTCCAGTGCGGCCTGGGTGAGCCGGGAGGTCTGGCCATCCACCACGAACCGCGAAACGATGGAGGCAAAATCTCCGCGCGAGTAGATCCGCCAGCCGCCGCCCACATTGCGCAATTCATAACCACGCGGTGCGTGGCTGGAACGCGCAGGATCGGCAGGGAGGCCCGCCACGCCGTCGTGACCTGTACCAGTATAACCGTCATAGTCACGCCGCAGGGCGTCCAGCAGCTGAACCACCTGCTCAACGGGCAGTCCGACGGCGGCAGCCAGCGCCAGCTCGGAGACCGGTTCATCGACCACCATCAGAACGGCTTCCAGCGCGGCACGGGCACCACCTGGAAGGTCGGCCACGTCCAAAAGGGCAGCGTCATCCTCGGGTAGCTGTTGCACGCTCTCTCCAGTCATTCGGTCAGTTCCTCCCCGGGCGCCGTTGCATCCTCATATTCCTCACTCAGGTTCTCGCTGCTCCAGTCCGTGTCCGGTCCGCTCCAGCGCACCGTCAGCTCACCCAGCGGACTTGCCTGCTCAAAGGCAATCACAGCGTCGCGGAACATTTCCAGCAGGGCCAGGAATCGTGCCACCACCAGCATGGTGGTTTCCGCGTCCGCGATCAGCGCCCGGAAGGACAGCGGCTTGCCGGCTCTCAGCCGGGCGCCGATGATCTCCGCCTGCTCCTTCACACTGATGGGCGGCGCATGCAGATGGGCCAGACCGATCGTGGTGGCCGCAGCTTCCCTGGGTTTGAGCGCCGTCTGGGCCAGTGCGGCAAACTGTTCCGGCGTGTGGCGCCAGATCAGGTCCGGCAGAAGCGAGGCGAAATGTGCCTCCAGCGTGACCATCCGGGGGAAGCGCTCCCCCTCGCTGACCAGCCGCTCGCCCATGATGGCGGCGATCTGCTTGAACGCCTTGTATTGCAGCAGCCGGGCGAAAAGCAGGTCCCGTGCTTCCAGCAGGGCGATGTCCTCGTCGTTCTCCACCTCGCCGGAAGGCAGCAGCCGGGCCGCCTTGAGGTCCAGCAGCGTCGCGGCAATGACAAGGAATTCGCTGGCCTCGTCGAGCGCCCATTCCTGGCCCAGCTGCTGCAACCGGCGGATGTAGCTGATGAATTCGTCCGTCACCTGGGCGAGGGCCACCTCAGTGATGTCCATCTCGTGCTTGGAGATCAGCCCCAGCAACAGATCGAAGGGACCGGTGAAATTGGCCAGTCGGACTTCAAACCCGCCCTTGGCTGGAGGTGTACCCGAAGCAGGATCAGGGCGAGCCACCGCGGGCCACCAGCTCCTTGGCAAGGCGTCGGTAGGCGTCCGCGCCCTGGTGGTTTCCGGCATAGGTGGTAATCGGTTCTGCGGCTACTGTGGCGTCGGCAAATTTAATGGTGCGCTTGATCACGGTTTCAAAGACCTTGTCCCCGAAGGCCTCCACCAGGCGGGAAATGACCTCACGGCTGTGCAGCGTGCGGGAATCGTACATCGTGGCCAGCACGCCATCCACCTGCAGCCGCGGGTTGAGCCTGTCCTGGACCTTTTCGATGGTCTCGACCAGCAGCGCGACGGCGCGCAGGGCAAAAAACTCGCAGATCAGCGGGATGATCACGCCGTGGGCCGCGGTCAGCGCATTGACCGTAAGCAGTCCGAGTGAGGGCTGGCAGTCGATCAGGACTACGTCGTAGTCGTCCTCGACCTTCTTCAGCGCGCGGTCCAGGACCTGCTCGCGGGCCACCTCGTTGACCAGCTGTACCTCCGCGGCGGAAAGGTCGATGTTGGCCGGCAACAGGTCAATGTTCTCGATCTCGGTGTGCCGGATGGCGTCCCGGATATCCACCTTGCGGTCCATCAGGACGTTGTACACCGTGATATCCAGTTCATGCGGATTGGTGCCCAGCCCGGCGGAGAGTGCACCCTGCGGATCAAAATCCACCAGCAGGACACGCCGGCCGGTCTCGGCCAAGGCTGCCCCGAGGTTGATGGTGGAGGTCGTCTTCCCCACGCCACCCTTCTGATTCACCATCGCAATAACGCGGGCCGGTCCATGGGAAGTCAGTACGGGTGGTTCCGGGAACTCCGTCAGCGGTCGTCCCGTAGGTCCGATGACAAGATCGTCAAAGTCCAGGTCGACGCCTTCCAGAGTTGTTGAACCCTGTTCGTTGCTCACGTATCAGTCCACACTTTCGCTTCTATCGGGTTTCACCGGTCCTTAGCTCAAGGCTACCGCCCGAGCGCGCCGATATTCCGGACATTGACACGCCCCGGATTTTGAGCCTTGACCCTCAAGTGGAGGATGAATGTTCCCAAGCCAAACTATACTTTGGGGAGATGAGCAAGTCCCGCAGCCCCAAGTCCTCCGCCCGTAGCGGCTCCCAACCCGGCCAGCCCCAGCAGGCCCGCGCCGAACCGGCCTCCTCCGCGCCTTCGACGGCGGGGCCTGCGACGGCCGTGCCGGTCACCCCGGTGCCTCCCATGCCCCCTGCGGAACCAGCCAAGTCCGGTCCCGCGAGGTCTGGCACGGCCAAGTCCGGCAGCCCCGCGTCCGCCACGGCCCGGGCCGAGCTCGTCAGGGCCGAGCGGCTGCACGTGGGCTACGGCAGCACGGCAGTGTGCGGGGAAATCGCGTTCAGCCTGCGCCAGGGTGAGGCGCTGGCCTTCGTCGGTCCCAACGGTGCTGGCAAGTCAACGGTGCTGAAAACGGTGGTGGGCCAGCTCGAAGCGATCAGCGGCAAGACTCGTGTCAACGGCGGCGAGGCGGATGACCGCAGCCTGGAATTCCGCCGCGAGGTGGCCATGGTGTTCGACGA
>JBBRKU010000023.1:0-10798 GCA_038231735.1 Actinomycetales bacterium
ATCCGGTGGAGATGATGACGGACTTTGATTTAAACGTTTGACCATCCGCGAGGGTCACCGTTTTGACCTCGCCGTCGAGCTCAAGGGAGGCGACGTCGTCGAACATGATCTCGGTACCGAAGCGTTCGGCCTGCTTCTGGAACTGTTCCATCAGATCCGGACCCATAATGCCTTCGGGGAAACCAGGGTAGTTCTCGACATCCGTGGTGTTCATCAGTTCACCGCCTGCGGTCACGGATCCTGCGATCATCAGCGGCTTCAGGTTGGCGCGGGCCGTGTAGACAGCCGCCGTGTAGCCAGCGGGGCCTGAACCGACAATAATGACGTCGCGAACTTCTGTGGCCGGGGTTGCTTCGGTGCTCACAGGGTAGTGAACCTCTTCCTTCATTGATGGGCCCATCCATCGGGGGCTTGCCACCATCACAACTGATTCGGAGCAGACCTTATTCCGGACGGGTATAAGTCACGTCAACACTACCGGTTGAGGCCATGTTACGTGATGCTGATTTCGGCGATCTTGGCGGCGTACGGATAGGTCTGGAAAGACTGTTGTTTGGGCAGCTGAGTGAAACTGATGATGACGTATTGCGCTTTGGTCCCCTGGGGAGCCGGGAGGGTGATGTCCGGCGCCGTGAAGCTTCCCGTGCCGATGTCTTTGGCGCCGTCAAGGCTGGGCTGGCTGTTGGTCAGTAGCTTGAAACTGCCACCCGAGCCGCCCAGTTGAGTCAGCGTTACGGTCTTGATGTCCGAGACCTGCTTCAGCTGCACGACCAGATTGACGCTGCTGGTCAGGCCGGCAAAGTTGTCGTTGGAGAACTCCAGCGTCTGCCAGAAGGTTCCTGGGTTGCCGTCGAAGGTCGCGGGCAGCTTGCTGTCGTATTCCTTACCCATGTCAGGGGCATCCGGAACCAGCCGCGTGACGGAGCCAATAACCGGAGCCACCACCGGCGCGGCCGGGGACTGTGCCGGCGAGGAACCGGAAGCGGATTGCCCGCCCGCCGCCGACTGGGACGGCCCGGCGGTGGTCGCAGCGACCGGTTTGTTGCCGAACAGGCCCCCGCCGATGGTGGTCACGGCGAAAATGAGGGCCGCGACCACCAGAACGGCAATTACGCCGCCGACGAGCCAGCGACCCCCCGTTCTGGGCGCGTTTTCCTCATCGTCCTCATAATCCGTCACGTCCTCATCGAAACCAGCGCTTGCCTGGCGTGCGGAAGCCGGGAAGCTGGTAGCCCGGCGATCGCTGGCGGAGACGGCTTCCCCGGCGGCCATGGCTGACGCAGGTGCGCCCGTACCGTGGCCGGCGCCCTGGGAGTCGGCGGTGCCGTAGTCATCGCCTGACCAGAGGGTGACCTTGGGCGCTGCCGGTTCGCCCGACTTAGCCGCCTGTCGGGGAGCGGACGGCTTGCCCGCTGCCTGCCGGTTGCCGGCGGGTTGCTCCTGGGCCGGCTGTGGCGCGGTCCGGGGTGCGCGCCCCGGAGTGGGTTCCGGGAAGGAGGTCGGTATGTACTCCGCCGACGGTACCGCCGTGGTGGGGATGATGCTCGGAGGTGCCGGCGGCGCGGGTGGAAAGTTCCCGTTCGTGCCGGGAGCGGCTGTGTTGGGCCGGGGCGGGGAGCCTGCCGGCGGACGGTTGCCCGCGGACGCAGCCGGGAGGTTGGCCGCCGGAGCGGAGGTGGCCGCCGGGGCGGATGACCGCTGGACAGCCGGTGCTACTGGGCTCTGCGGCCTCGGGGGGGCCTGTCCGGCCTGGCGGGAGCCGGCGGCGGGACGTGCAGGCACATTGCGGGCCGGCGGGGCAACAGGCTCATTGTTGGCCTCCCGCTCAACCGGGGAATCGTCCTCGTAGACGTAGTCGTACTGCCGGTAGTTATCGGGCGCTTCCGGGCGCGGCATGCCGAAGATTTCCTGGCCAAGGGTGTCGGTGAAGAATGGCTCCACATAGGGATCACTGGGCACCACCAGATCCAGCAGATCCGCTGCCGGGCTCTGGTTCGCGATCAGGTAGGTGGTTCCCTCGCTGCTGCCCAGATCCAGGATCTGCAGGTTGGCGTGCCGTTCACCGGTGGCCACCTCCCGGGCGCCCTGGGTGAGGTGGTCTCCGTTGTCCGGGCCGGCCACAAGAATACTGACCGGCCGGTTGAGGACCTGGTCGACGCCGTCGAGCACCACATCCTGCTCGCCGGAAACCAGCACACGGGAAGTCACTTTGTAGCGGCCGCCGAGCACCGAGCCCACGTCCACGGGTTGTGCCACCGTATCCTCCTCAGGAAACCAGAATGGCCTGTGAAGTTGTGCCGACACAGGTCGTATTAGCTTCTGATCCTATCGGACTACCGCCGCCGGGGGCGTGCAGCAGGCGCGGAAACTACCGGATTCCGGGAACCCGGCCGCGCAGTTTGGCCTTGAACGGCGCCAACAGATCCTCCAGTTCGGAGACGCGGAACAGTTTGAGTGCCGCGAAATAGACGGACGCCATGGCCAGTCCGACGACGGCGAGCACCAGGGCTGCTGCGTACCGCGACCCCCAGGAGAACCCTTCGGCGCTGAAACCGCCGAACAGCCACAGCAATCCGGCGCCGACGGCGCCGGAGAGCGCAGCGGCGGCAATGAAGCGCAGGTGGGCTGTGAAGATTCCGGCAGCGCCGTAGTTGCCCAGCCTGGCGCGCAGGAAGAAGTGCGTCACCACGACGGCCAGAATGTTGCCAAGTGTGTAGCTGAGCGCCAGCCCGTAGATGATCAACGCCGGAGCCAGCGTGCCGGCCAGCAGCGCGGTGCCGACGCCGAAGACGATAAGGATGCATTGGATCACGAACGGCGTCTTGGCGTTTTCCGCCGCGTAGAAGACCCGGTTCATCATGAAATTGGCACTCAGGAACGGTGAGCCGATGGCCAGGATGGCCAGCGTGATGGCAATATGCAGTCCGCCGCTGAAGAGCACGCCGAAGGGCCCGGACAGGATCAGCAGCGCCACGGCACCGAAGACCGTCGCGACCCCCATGGTCCGCAGGCCCTGCGAGAGCGTCCTGCGGACGCCGTCGTCGTCCTGGTCCGAGGCGGCCCGCGCCATCCGGGTGAAGAGCACCGTCGCTATGGACAGGGCGACGACGGAGTGCGGCAGGATATAGACCTCGGTGGCGCGGTTGAGGTCATAGGGGCCGGCGATCCCCGCGCCCTCCGGGATGGTTCCGTCCGGCTTGGCGCCGGTGGCGATGGTGGCAATTTTGCCGATCAGCAGGAAGGTCAGATTCCCCACCACCATGGTCGCCATGGTCCAGGCTGCGATCTGGCCTGTGGCCCGCAGCCCGACGCCGCGCAGGCCGAACCGGGGACGCAGCCCCAGCCCCAGCCTCTTCAGCGGCCAGATCAGCACCAGCGACTGAAGCACGATGCCCAGGGTTGCGCTGCCGGCCAGGATCAGCGTCTGGCCGGGCGTCCAGTTATCGATGGAGTGCGGGGAGGATTCGTTGCTTCCGGCGACGACGATGAAGGTGACCAGGCCTGCGATGGCCACGATGTTGTTCACCGCCGGCGCCCAGGCATAGGCCTTGAAGGAGCCGTTGGCGTTGAGCACCTGGCCCAGCAGCGCGTACAAGCCGTAGAAGAAGATCTGGGGCAGCAGCAGGGTGGCGAAGGCGGTGACCAGGGCCAGCTTGGGCTGCGAGAAGTTGGTGGTGAGTACCGTCATGATGGGCCCGGCTGCCAGCGCCAGCAGGATGGTGAGCCCGAGCAGGACCAGCACGGCCAGGGTGAGCACGCGGGAAATGAAGTCGGCGCCCTTGTCCGGCTGCTTGATGGCCTTGATGATCTGAGGAATGAGCACCGCGTTGAAGACGCCGCCTGCCACCAGCAGGTAGATGATATTGGGCACGTTGTTGGCCGTATCGAAGACGTCCGCCACGGCCGAGCCGCCCACGGCCACACCAAGGACCATGCCCTTGATAAAGCCCAGGATGCGCGAGGCCAGGGTGCCGACGGCCATGTTGGCGCTGGACCGCGCGGCCGTTTCCGGTAGCGGGAGACGCCCCGGGGCCGCGGCGGATTTGGGCGCGGGCGTGAGCGGACCGGATGCCGGCGCTGCTGTTGCTTGGTGTTTTGCCATCGCCACCCATCATCTCACTGTGGCATTTACCGGTGCACCGTGAGGGACTCAGAGACTGTCGGGAAGGACTTCCCTGGCCAGGTCCGCGATGCGCCGCTCGTTGGGGAAGGAGAGCCGCTTGGGCAGGTCATCCAGCTTCACCCAGGCAACATCCACGGCCTCGTGATCCGGATCATTTTCAATGGTCAGCTGCCCCCCGGTGGCCCGGAGCAGGTAGTGGTGCACCGTCTTGTGAACCCGGTGGCCGCTGACGGTGAACCAGTAGTCGATGCTGCCCAGCGGTGCCAGCACCTCACCGCTGATACCGGTTTCCTCTTCGATCTCCCGGACGGCGGCTTCCTGGTGGTTTTCCTGGTTCTCCGGATGGCCCTTCGGCAGGCACCATTCAAGCCGGCCGCCGCGGTTAAGGCGCGCAATAATCGCAACCCGCAGATCGCCGTCGCACCTCTGAACCACGACGCCACCGGCGGATATCTCCTCGACCGTGGGCAGCTGCGACACCGGCTGGTGTCCCGCGGGCGCCACATGGGCGCCGATTGCCGACGGCAACGGGGACCTTTTGGGTGCGCTCGGGACGGGATGGGCCATGAAGTCCACTCTAACGACCTTTGCCCACGGATGAGGACAGGCCGCGGCCGGTGGCGCGGGCCCGAAGCCGGGGCCGGCGCCCGGGACTTGAGGAAAGTCTGGCATTCTTAACGGACTATGGTGCAAGTTCTGGATAGCTCATCTTTGGACCCGGTCGTTCTGGAACTCGGGCGGCGTTTTGTGGACGCCGGACACGAACTTTCGCTGGTGGGAGGGCCGGTCCGCGATCTGTTCCTGGGCCGCAGTTCACCCGACATGGATTTCACCACGGACGCGACGCCGGACCAGACACTGAAGGTCATTAAAGGGTGGGCGGACACCTACTGGGAGATCGGCCGCGCCTTCGGCACGATCGGCCTGCGCAAGAAGGGTCGGGACCGGAAGCCCCTGACCATCGAGGTCACCACCTACCGCGCGGAAGCCTACGATGCCCAGTCGCGGAAGCCGGAGGTGGCCTTCGGCGCCTCGCTGGAGGATGATCTTCAGCGGCGGGATTTCACCATCAACGCGATGGCGCTCACGCTGCCCTCGCTGGAACTGGTGGATCCGTACGGCGGCGTCCGGGACCTGCACGCGGGGGTTCTGCGGACGCCGTCGCCCCCCGAGGTCTCCTTCTCCGATGACCCGCTGCGGATGATGCGCGCGGCCCGGTTTGCCTCCCAGCTGGGTATTGCCGTGCACCCCGATGTACACGCGGCGATGACGGCGATGGCGGAGCGGATCAGCATCATTTCCGCCGAGCGGGTCCGTGAGGAACTGGTCAAGCTGATTTGCGGTGCGCAGCCGCGGGCCGGGATCGACATTCTGGTCGAGACCGGCCTGGCCGAGCAGGTGCTTCCCGAGGTTCCAGCGCTGAAGCTGGAGACGGATGAGCACCACCGACACAAGGATGTCTACCAGCATTCGTTGCAGGTGCTGGAGCAGGCCGCGGCACTAGAGACGGGGCCGGAGGGTGCCGTCCCGGGTCCGGATTTTGTGCTCCGTTTCGCGGCGCTGATGCACGACGTCGGCAAGCCGGCTACGCGCCGCTTCCAACCGGGCGGCGCGGTGAGCTTCCTGCATCACGATGCCGTGGGGGCCAAGCTGACAGCCAAGCGGATGAAGGCCCTGCGCTTCGACAACGACTCGATCAAGGCCGTGGCCCGGCTGGTGGAACTGCACATGCGCTTTTACGGTTACGGGGAATCGGGCTGGACCGACTCGGCCGTGCGCCGGTACGTGGCCGACGCCGGCCCGCTGCTGGAACGGTTGCACCGGTTGACCCGCTCCGATGTGACCACCCGGAACCAGCGCAAGGCGGACCGGCTGTCCTTCGCCTACGACGATCTGGAAGACCGGATTGCCGCGCTGGCCGAGCAGGAGGAACTGGCCTCCATCCGCCCCGATCTGGACGGCGCCCAAATCATGGCCTTGCTGGGTCTCTCGCCCGGTCCGGTGGTGGGCCGTGCCTACCGCTTCCTGCTCGAGGAGCGGATGGAGTATGGACCGCTTGATCCGGACTCGGCGGAGCGCAAGCTCCGGCGGTGGTGGGCGGAGCAGCCGGAATCCGGGCCGGGGCCCGTCGACAGTCATACCACAAACCACCCCGCCGATAATCAGGGCAAATAGGATCTCCAGTGAGTGTTGAAGCAGTACCAGCCGACCAGATAGCCGCACCGAAGCTCTGGCTGCTGCGGCACGGCGAGACGGAGTGGTCCAAAAGCGGGCAGTACACCGGACTGACGGATCTGCCGCTGACTGAAAAAGGCGAGGAGCAGGCCAAGTCAGCCAAAGCCGCCCTGAGCGGCGTGGAGTTCGACCTGGTGCTGACCTCTCCGCTGCAGCGCGCCCGCCGCACGGCCGCGCTGGCCGGCTACCCGGACGCCGTCGTCGAACCCGTGGCCCACGAATGGGACTACGGCGACTACGAGGGCATCAACAGTGCGGACGTGCGGGCGAAGAACCCGGGCTACCTGATCTGGACCGACGGGGTCCCCAATGGGGAAACGGTGGACCAGGTGGCCGCCCGCGCGGATTCCATCATCGCCCGGGTGCTGAGCCCACGGCCGGATGGCAAGGTGGTGGCCAACGCGCTGCTGGTTGCCCATGGGCATTTCCTCCGCGTGCTGACGGCCCGCTGGCTGACGCTCGCTGCAGTGGAGGGGCGGCATTTTGTTCTCGGCACCGCCAAGGTCTGCACCCTGGGCTGGGATAAGCGCACGCCCGCCATTGAGCAGTGGGGCCTGTAGGCACTTGCTTAACCGGAAGCGGCGCTGGAACACCGGAAAGCCGAGTTTAGGCCAAGCGCTCCTGAGGCTTTAAAAGATTTCCAAAGAAATCCATTGATTTGGTAGTCAGCGCGCAATTCATGAGGTAACTTTATTTACAGAGTTCAGAGCACTCCGCCTGGACGTAAGCGCACGAGAGAAAAGGAGGCCTCAAAATGATGACAGCAATGAAGACCGGACAGAACGGCATGACCGTCCGCGCCGGAGCAGCTATCACCCGTTCGGCCCCTGCTCGTCGCGCCCTTCGGTCCGCCTAAAGGACCCCCGGCGCACTAGCGCCAATCTCCTGGTACACCGCTCCCTTTCACAGCAGGCCCCACCTGCTTAAGGGATCATTGGCGCTCTTTTCGTCGGGGTCCGTGTGTGTCGGATGGCTGCAGGGCCGGATAACTGCAAGGGCGGATAACTGCAGTGTCGGATAACTGCACCGATAACTGCGGTGCAGTAACTCCACTCCCAG
The DNA here is from genome assembly GCA_038231735.1 of Actinomycetales bacterium. Taxonomy (GTDB): domain Bacteria; phylum Actinomycetota; class Actinomycetes; order Actinomycetales; family Micrococcaceae; genus Arthrobacter_M. The sequence goes on from JBBRKU010000023.1 coordinate 7,418, forward strand.
CTGACGCTGGAAAACAGGTACAAAACTATTCGCGCACTTTTGTGTCCGGATAAGGCCTTCATTACCGAAAGTAATTGGCTCTATTTGCCGCGCCCAAAAACACCCAATCAATTTCTTTACGAAAGGACGTGCGGTGGCTCCCTCCACAGGCGCCTCGGCCCACAGCCGGTCCACCCGTCCGAACCAACAGCGCAAGGAGGTGACAGCCATGAACGTTATGCCTTCCATCTCGGCCATCAAGAGGATTTTCTTCTCGCCGATTGACCAGGCCCGGATCGACAGGGTCCGCGAGCAGCACCAGCGCAACATCCACCAGCTGAACATGATGAACATCCGGTGACCAAGGGAGCACACCCGTTGAAATTGCCGGTTGTCCCCTTCCCGCACCCCTTCACGCACCCCGCAGCTCCACCCCTTCCCACACCCTGCAGCTCCACCCGGCCGCCCGGTTGAGGGGACATTTCGCGCCCATGTTGGCGAAAAACATGGGCGCGAAATGTGCTCTCAACGGGTGTGCGGAGTGTGCTCTCAACGGGTGTGAGAATGGCGCGGTATGCTCAAAACCATGGAGGATCCCGCCCACCCGGCGCATCACAGGCGTGCCCGCATAGTTGTGCCTTCACGCAGCGATCCGCTGCTGCGGCGGATGACCGAAGTGCTGGGCGGCCCGCTCGGCCACCGCACCGCACCGGGCATCGTCAGGCCCGGTTTCTTCACCGTCGAGCGCGTGCTGCTGATCATGGTCCTGGTCTCCGGCGTCGTGGCCGTCCTGTTCAAGTTCCACTGCCGGCAGGCCGGCTGGAGCACGCCGGACCAATACTCCACCACCTGCTGGTCGGAGATCCCGAACACCTTCAAGGACGAGGGTCTGGCCGCATTTTTTCCCTACTCTGGCTCCGCCACCGGCTTCGACTACCCGCCGCTGACCGGATTCATAGCCGGCATTACGGCCTGGCTCACGGGCGCCGCCGGCCAGGGCGCACCGCGGCAGCTGGCGTACTTTGACATCAATGCCACACTGATCGTCGTCGTCTGGATGGTGGCCATAATAGCGACCGCCCGCAGCGTCCGGCGCCGTCCATGGGACGCGGCGATCATTGCGGCCAGCCCGGTGCTGCTGTTCACGGCTCTGACCAGTTGGGATGTCTGGGCCGCGGCGCTGGTGGCGGTCGGTCTGCTGCTGTTTGCTCGCCGCCGCACGTTTGCGGCCGGCGCCGTTCTGGGCCTGGCTGCCAGCGTGCAGCCGTACGCCCTGCTGGTGCTGTTGGCCATCCTGCTGCTTGCGGTGCGGGCCGGCAGGGTCCTGCCGTTCGTCGAAACGCTAGGGGCCGCCGTCGTCGGCTGGCTGGTGGTGAACCTGCCGGTGATGGTGCTCAACCCGGTGGGTTGGGCCGGCTACTGGGACGACGGGCTGGGCAACCAGGCCACGACGTCCTCGATCTACGGCGCGTACAACTTGCTGGCGGCGCGGCTGGGCTTACGGACGCTGGGGCCGGGCGGTGCCGACGTGGCGCAACTCGTGTTCTTCCTGGTGGCGGTGGTGGGCGTGGTCTGGCTGGTGTTCGCTGCCCCGCGCCAGCCCCGGCTGGGACAGCTGGCGTTCTTGCTGGTGGCGGCCTATTTCCTGATGGACAAGCATGCCGCCCCGCAGCATGTGGTGTGGTTGCTGCCGCTGTTGGCGCTGGCCCGGCCCCGGTGGACCATGGCGCTGCTCTGGCAGGCGGCGGAGATCCTGCAGTTCCTGGCCCTGCTGCTCTTCCTGGGCCGCCAACTTGGCGATGGGAACGCCCAGCATGCCATTGACATGCCGTACTTTGTGCTGGCCGTCGCCCTGCACGTGCTGGCCACCCTGGCGGTGATGGGCCTGGTGGTGCGCGACGTCCTGCGCCCGGCGTACGACGTCGTCCGTCGCGCGGGTGCCGACGATCCGTTGGCCGGGGTGCTTGAGTCCGCCCCTGAAGCTCCTGCGGTGACCGCCCGGGCCGCGCTCGGGTAGCGTTGGAAGCTAACCGACCGACCCCAGCGCAAGGAGAACCGCCCCGGTGAACACGGAGCACTTCCGTTACGAGGAGCTGACCCCCCAGCGCTTCGACGAGCTGATTGCCGGCTACCCGGGCATCGTGGTGCCGCTGGAGCAGACGCCGCAGTGGGCACGGTTTGAGCGCGAAACCGGGCGGAAGCCCTTCGGTATTTTCGCCTACTTTGAGCCGGATGGCCGCGGCGGAGGCCTGGTGGCCGTGGCCAGCTACCTGCACTCCACCCGGCGACTGCGCGAGTCGATGGTGGTGGTGAACGGTCCGGCATGGTTCGCCGAACGGACGCCGGCGGCGGAGAAGCGGCTGCTGGACACGCTCCGGGTGCAGTTCGGCGCCGACCACCGGGTGGACCCGGTCTTCGTGCGGCTGCAGGTGGAGCACCCGCAGCCGCCGGTGGCCAAGGCGCTTGAACCCGGCTGGTACGACCGGGAAATCGTGGTGGACCTGACCCAGGATGAAAAGGTCATGCTGGCCAGTTTCAGGCCCAATGCGCGCCAATCCATCCGGAAGTCCACCCGCGCCGGGGTGGAGGTCCGGACCGTCGACCGCGCGGAGCGCGCGGAGCTGTTCCGCCGCGAGCTCTTTCCGATCATGCAGGAAACCGCTGCCCGAGATGAGTTCTCCTCGTTCGGGTCCGGCTACTACCAGACCTTGCTGGACTCGCTCGCGGACTACACCGAGCTGCTGGTCGCGTACCTGGACGGCCAGGCGATCTCCTGGTTGATCAGCACCGAGTTCCGCGGCTACTCGGTCTACTACTTCGCCGCCAGCTCCTCGGAGGGGCGCCGGACCTTTGCGCCCTATCTGCTGTTGTGGGAGAGCTTCCGGATGCTCAAGGAGCGCGGCAACCACAGCTGCGGACTGACCGGCATTGTGAGCGAAACCTACCCGTCGCTGGCGAACGTGACCACCTTCAAACGGAACTTCTCCAGGAACGTAGTGGTGCTGCCCACCACCTTCGATGTGCCGTTGAAGCCGCTGCAGTACCGGCTGCTCTCCGGAGCGTTGCGCGTTCGCCGGGAGGCGCCCGGGAAGCTGCGGGCCGCGCTGGCCGGTGCCCGGGGCCTCGCCGCGAAGCCCGGTCGGCCTGGCCGTGGCTCCGCGCCACGTGAGCAGGCCGCGACGGTGCCCGCGCAGGACGTGCAAGCGGAGACCAGGCCTGCGGACACGCTCACGTCCCCACTGGAAACCGGACCCAAGGCCAAGCAGGAGAAGGGCGCGGACCATGACTGACGCTGTCGTCGTCGGATCCGGACCCAACGGCCTTGCCGCGGCGGTCACGCTGGCGAGGGCCGGGCTGAAGGTGCGGGTCTATGAAAAGGCCTCCAGCATTGGCGGTGGGACG
>JBBRKU010000024.1:0-10677 GCA_038231735.1 Actinomycetales bacterium
ATTGTTCCCTGGGTCCAGCGGGAGCGGCACGGGATCAGTGCGGTAGCCGGGCAGGACGCGGCCTACCTGGTGACACCTGTCCCGGTCAGGGGTGAAAACTTCCGCAGCATCAGTGATTTCACCGTCCGGGCCGGGCAGAAGGTGCCCTTTGTGCTGACCTGGACGCCCAGCCATCTGCCCCGGCCGCGGTCGGTGGAGGCGAAACGGTCGCTGGAGCGCACCGAAGGGTTCTGGAGCGAATGGTCGGAGCGCAGCCAGGCCAGGGGCCCCTACAAGGAGGCCGTGCAACGGTCGCTGATCACCCTGAAGGCGCTGACCTATAACCCCACCGGCGGGATTGTGGCTGCCGCCACCACGTCGCTGCCGGAACAGATCGGCGGTCCGAGGAACTGGGACTACCGTTACTGCTGGCTGCGGGATTCCACCTTGACCCTGCAGTCCCTGCTGGCGGCAGGCTATACGGAGGAAGCGGCTGCCTGGCGTGAATGGCTGCTGCGGGCGGTGGCCGGTGATCCGGCGGACCTGCAGATTATGTACGGCATCAACGGCCACCGCCGGCTGCCGGAAACCGAGCTGGACTGGCTCGCCGGCTATGAGGGTTCCAGACCTGTGCGCATCGGCAACGCGGCCGCGGGCCAGCTCCAGCTCGATGTCTGGGGTGAAGTCCTCGACGGCCTGTCGCTGACCCGCAATGCACTGCTGACCACGGACGACGATTCCTGGGACCTGCAGACCGTGCTGATGGAGCACCTGGAGGGGGCCTGGGACCAGCCGGACAACGGGCTGTGGGAAATGCGCGGCCCCCGCCGGCACTTCACGCATTCGAAGGTCATGGCCTGGGTGGCCGCGGACAGGATGGTCAAGGGAGTCCGTGAATCCGGGCTTCCCGGGCCGGCAGACCGGTGGGAGGCGCTGAGGGACACCATCCACGCGGACGTCATGAGCCACGGCTTCGACGCGGAGCGCAATACCTTCGTGCAGTCCTACGACAGCAAGGAGCTGGATGCCAGCCTGCTGATGATTCCCCGGGTGGGCTTCCTGCCCCCGGACGACCAGCGGGTCATTGGCACCATCGACGCGATCCAGCGCGAGCTCACCCAGGACGGATTCATCCTGCGCTACCGCCCGCAGGCCAGCGACGACGGACTGCCGGGCGGGGAGGGCGTCTTCCTGGCCTGTTCGTTCTGGCTGGTGAATGCCCTGCAGGGCGCCGGCCGACGCAAGGAGGCGGTCGCCCTGTTCGAACGGCTGCTGGCCTTGCGCAACGACGTCGGGCTGCTCAGCGAGGAATGGGACCCGCGTGCGGGCCGGCAGCTGGGCAACACGCCGCAGGCGTTCAGCCACTTTGCCCTGGTCACCAGCGCGCTGCAGCTCCATCACGGCCGGGCGCACCGCAGCAATGTGCCCATCCACCAGGGCGAAGAGACCGCCGGAATACCCGAGCAGAACCTGCGCTGAGATCGTGACCGGCACGTGTAACAGTCGGGCCGGAGCGGCGGCGCAGGTATAAACTGAAGACGCTGCACCAGCAGCACCATAATTCAATGTCAGAAATAAACGACAGGGGAGCGCCGCCACCCGGTCCTGGGAAACCAGGGCACCGGACGGACGGGCGCTGAGAGTGCGGACAACCGCAGACCCTCGAACCTGATCCGGCTAGTACCGGCGAAGGGAGTCGAGTTCTCTTCGGCGGGTGGCCTGTGCCGCGCTGCCGCCCCTCCTGCGAAGGAGGACCAATGAGTGAGTCAAAGCCGGGCAAAACGGCCCGATCTGAACCGGCAGCTGCTGCCGGACCTGCCATCCCCAAGCCGATCAGGACCAACTACACCTGGCGCGTCGTGGACATCGTCGTCGCCTCCGTGGTGGCGGTCGCCGTCGGCGTCATCTTCTGGGCCTGGTCCGCCGGCTATGCCGGCATCGCCATCATCACCGCGGCCTTCCCCCCGGCGGGCGGGCTGTACGGCGGCGGCTGGCTGATAGCCGGCGTCATCGGCGGCCTGATCATCCGCAAACCGGGGGCCGCGCTGTACTGCGAGCTGCTCGCGGCCGTGGTCGAGGCGCTGCTGGGTTCCAGTTTCGGCCTGACGGTCCTGCTCTCCGGGCTGGCCCAGGGGCTCGGCGCCGAACTAGTCTTCGCGGCCTTCGGCTACCGACGCTTCACCCTGCCGGTGGCGCTGCTTTCCGGCGCGCTGGCCGGCGTGGGTATGGGCATCAATGACAACCTGGGCTACAACGCGGAGTGGGACCTGGGCTGGAAGACCGTCTACCTGATCTTCGGCGCCATCTCCGGCGCCGTCATCGCGGGACTGCTCTCCTGGCTGGCGGTGCGCGGCCTGGCCCGGACCGGCGCGCTGGGTAACCTTGCCTCGCGGCGGGCCGCCACGGAGCCTGTGCTCTAGGACATGGCGATCGACGACGGCGGCGCCGGCCTGCCGCTTCCGGGTGCCCGGCCGGCGGCCATCTCGGCCCGGGGCTGGGGCTGGCAGCATTCCGGGCGGACCGCGAAGGCGGTCCACGACCTGGACCTGGACATCGCGCCCGGGGAGCGCGTGCTACTGCTGGGTCCTTCCGGCGCGGGCAAGTCCACGGTGCTGCACGCGCTGGCCGGTGTGTTGGGGGCGGACGAGGACGCCGCCGAGTCCGGCTCGCTGCTCATCGACGGAGAGCGTCCGGCGGCGAATCGCGGCCGGGCCGGGCTGATGCAGCAGGATCCGGACGCCCAGGTGGTGCTCTCCCGCGTGGGCGACGATGTTGCCTTCGGTGCGGAGAATCTGGCCGTGCCGCGGGAGGAGATCTGGCGCCGGGTCGCGGAGGCGCTGGACGCCGTCGGCCTTGATTTTCCCCTGGACCACCCCACTTCCACCCTCTCCGGCGGCCAGAAGCAGCGGCTGGGTCTGGCCGGGATCCTGGCGATGCAGCCCGGTCTGCTGTTGCTCGACGAGCCGACCGCGAACCTTGACCCGGCGGGCGTCCTTGAGGTCCGGGACGCCGTGGGCCGCATGCTGGAGCGCACCGGCGCCACCCTGGTCGTCGTGGAGCATCGGGTGGCCGTCTGGTTGGATGTGGTGGACCGGATCATCGTCCTGGCCCCCGGGGATCAAAACCGCGGCGGCGGTGTGCTCCTTGACGGGCCGCCCGCGCGCGTGCTGGCGGAGGCGCGGGAGATGCTGTGCCGTGCCGGGGTCTGGGTGCCAGGATACCTGCCCCCGGTCCGCCCCCGCGGCCGCGACGGTTCTGCCGACGTGCTCCTCCGGGCGGAGGAACTGTCTGTGTCCCGAATCCAGGGCGGCAGGCGGGTCCGCGGACGGTCCGGCCGGACCAAAAACGCGGCCATGGCGGTGCCGGCGGCCTCCGGGATCAACACCTCCGTACTGGCCGGCCGTGCACTGAGCATTACCGGCCCCAATGGCGCGGGAAAATCCACCCTGGCGCTGACCCTGGGCGGGCTGTTGCTGCCCGTGGCCGGGACGCTGGCCGCGGCCGGAGGCCTTGTCCGCGGCGCGGGGCGTGATCCGTTCGGCTGGAAGGGATCGGAGCTGATCGAGCGGATCGGTACGGTGTTCCAGGATCCGGAGCACCAGTTTGTCACCGGCCGGGTGCTGGATGAGCTGCACTTTGGCCCGCGGCTGCTGGGGCGCGGGGCGGGGCGCGTTGACGAGCTGCTGGAACGGCTCCGCCTCAGCCACCTGGCCGAGGCCAACCCGTACACCTTGTCCGGCGGGGAGAAACGCCGGCTCTCCGTGGCCACGGTGCTCGCGGCCAGCCCGCAGGTGCTGATCCTGGACGAGCCGACGTTCGGCCAGGATGCCAACACCTGGGCCGAACTTGCCAGCCTGCTCTCCGAGCTGCTGGACGCCGGCACCGCCGTCGTATCCGTCACCCATGACCAGGAATTTACCCGCGTGCTGGGCGGTGCGCGGCTGGAACTGCCGGCTATTGGCGGAGCGCAGGGTGGCTGCGCGGATCCGGATCCCACGGCGGCTGCCGGGCCGCCGGACAGTGCAGCGCGGCCGGAACCCGCCGCCGGGCTGGTGCCGCAGGGCAGCTGGGAGGTGGCCCAGTGAGCGTCGATGTGATGGTGCCACCGCGCTCCACCGCGCTGCTGGCGCGGGCCAATCCGCTGTCAAAACTCGCGGCAGCGCTGTTGCTGACCGTCGCACTGCTGCTGACGGTGGACTGGGTTTCCGCCTCCGTAGCCCTGGTCTGCGAACTGGCCGTCCTGCCGCTGGCGGGGCTTGGGGTGCGGATGCTGCTGGTGCGCGGCTGGCCGATCCTGGCGGCGGCGCTGGTGGGCGGGTACGGTTCGGCGCTGCTGGCGCCCAAGACCGGAGCGGTGCTGCTGGCCTGGGGACCGCTGCTCTTTACCGAGGGTTCGCTGCAGTCCGGCGCCGCCATCATGCTGCGCGGACTTGCCATTGCCCTGCCCGGGATCATGCTGCTGGCCAGCACCGACCCCACGGATCTGGCGGACTCGCTGGCGCAGAAACTGAGACTGCCGCACCGCTTTGTCCTTGGCGCCCTCGCCGCCATGCGCCTGGTGGGACTGCTGGTGGAGGAATGGCAGACCCTGGGCATGGCCCGGCGCGCGCGTGGCGTGGGTGCCAACGCCGGTTTCACCGGACGTTTCAACGCCTCTCTGGGCCAGGGACTGGCGCTGCTCGTCCAGGCCATCCGCCGGGCAACCCGGCTCGCGGTCACTATGGAGGCCAAGGGGTTTGGTGCCGGGCGGCGGACCTGGGCCCGTGCATCGGTCTACAGCGGGCTGGATGTCTGGGTCCTGCTCGCAGGGATCCTGATCACGGCAGCCGCGGTGGCGGCCGCCGTCGTCGCCGGGACGTGGAATTCGGTCTTCCACTAGGGATCCCTGCCGGCCCTTGGCCGGGACCGGATCGTAAGGTAATATGCGCAATCCGACTCATTCAGGGTTAATTGATCCGGAAGTGGCGCCGGAAGATACGTTTTTGGGTTTCAATATGCGTTCCATGATATTAGTGGGAACTATGACTTTGGATGTTCTCGATACTGCCGCCACGACTGAACCCAGCGATGTGGGCGCCTCCGTCGGCGTCCTGGTGCGCGACGCCCGCACCGAAAAGGGGTGGACGCAGGGCCGGCTGGCCGCCGAACTCGGGACCAGCCAGAGCGCCGTGGCCCGGATGGAACAGGGCAGACAGAACCTGAGCCTGAAGATGGTCCAGCGGATGGAGACCATCTTCGGCCGCAGCATCCTCACCGTGGGTGGAATCCAAAAGCCCAAAATCACCCACCTGCGCGTGGTGGGTGGGCGCGAGCTCTCCGGAAGCGTGGACGTCAACTCCAGCAAGAACGCCGGAGTCGCACTGCTGTGCGCCAGCTTGATCAACCGCGGCACCACCACTCTGCGCCACCTGGCCCGGATCGAAGAGGTCAACAGGATCGTCGAGGTGCTGACCAGCATCGGCGTCGAATGCACCTGGCTGAACGCGAGTGATCTGCAGATCCGCCGCCCGCAGGTCCTGGATCTGGCCGCCATCGACGCGGAGGCAGCCCGGCGCACCCGCAGCGTGATCATGCTGCTCGGTCCGCTGCTGGATCAGAGCGAGACCTACCGTCTTCCGTACGCCGGTGGCTGCGACCTGGGAACGCGTACGGTGGAGCCGCATATGCAGGCGCTGCGCCAATTCGGACTCTCGGTGGAGGCGCATTCCGGCTTCTACGCCGTTCAGGCACCCGAGCCGGATACCCAGGACAGGACGTTCGTACTCACCGAGCGCGGGGACACGGTGACGGAAAACGCCATCATGGCCGCCGCCCACCGCGAAGGCACCACCGTCATCCGCAATGCCAGTCCCAACTACATGGTCCAGGACCTCTGCTTCTACCTGCAGGGGCTGGGCGTGGACGTTGACGGCGTCGGCAGCACCACGCTGACCATCCGCGGCCGGTCCAGGATCGACGCGGACCTGGAGTATTCGCCGTCGGAGGACCCAATCGAGGCGATGAGCCTGATCACCGCAGGCATCGTCACTGCTTCGGAGGTGACCATCAGGCGCGTGCCGATCGAATTCATGGAGATCGAGCTCAGCGTGCTGGAGCAGATGGGCTTCCGGTACCGGAAGTCGGCGGAATACAAGGCCCACAATGGCAACACCCGGCTGGTGGACATCACCACGCTCCGCTCCGAGCTCAGGGCGGCGCCGGACAAGATCCACCCGATGCCCTTTCCCGGCCTGAACATCGACAACCTGCCCTTCTTCGCGGTCATTGCCTCCTGCGCGGAAGGTTCCACGCTGATCCACGACTGGGTCTACGAAAACCGCGCGATCTACCTCACCGAACTCAACCGGCTGGGCGCCAAGGTCCGGCTGCTGGATCCGCACCGGATCGACGTCGCCGGCCCCACCCGCTGGCGTGCCGCCGAGATCGGCTGCCCGCCCGCACTGCGCCCGGCAGCCTGCATCCTGCTGGCCATGCTTGCGGCCAAGGGCACCTCCGAGCTACGCAACATCTACGTGATTGAGCGCGGCTACGAGGACCTGGCCGAGCGGCTGAACAAGATCGGCGCGGAAATCCAGTACTTTCAGGACTGACCCCCATCGACTGAGCACTTGGTGTCCGATACAGGGCCGTATCGCGCACGGAGTGCTCAGTCGACCGGCTTAAAGGGACGCCAGGGCCTTGGCGAGGTCCGCCTTGAGGTCATCGATGTCCTCCAGGCCCACGGACAGTCTCACCACGCCGTCGGTGAGTCCGATGGCGGCCCGGCCTTCCGGCCCCATCGCACGGTGCGTGGTGGTGGCCGGATGCGTGATCAGGGACTTGGAGTCGCCCAGGTTATTGGAGATGTCGATGATCTTCAGCCCGTTGAGCAGTGCGAACGCGGCGTCCTTGGCGCTCCCGCCGGCACCCGTGGAAGCCAGCTCGAAGGTGAGCACCGTGCCGCCGGCCTTCATCTGGGACTTCGCCAGCTGGAACTGCGGATGCGAGGGCAGCAGCGGGTATTTCACCCAGTTCACCGCGGGCTGCTGCTCCAGGAACTCCGCCAGCAGCAGAGCGTTGGCGCAGGAATGGCTGACGCGCAGCCCCATGGTTTCCAGCCCCTTGGTCAGCACCCAGGCACTAAAGGGGGACAGCGCCGGACCGGTGTGCCGCATCAGCGTCTTGACCGGACCGTCAATGAATTCCTTGGTCCCCAGGATGGCGCCCCCCAGCACGCGGCCCTGGCCGTCGATGTGTTTGGTGCCGGAGTAGACAATCACGTCCGCTCCCAGATCCGCGCACTTCTGCAGCAGCGGGGTGGCGAAAACGTTGTCGGCCACCACCTTGGCGCCGGCCTTGTGGGCCAGATCGCAGACCGCCCTGATGTCGACGATCTCCTGCATAGGGTTCGACGGCGACTCGAAGAAGACCGCCGCCGTCGGCACCGACAGTGCCGCCTCCCACTGCTCCAGATCGGGCCCGTCGACAAAGACCGTCTCAACGCCCCAGCGCGGGAGGATCTCGTTCAGGATCACAAAGCAGGAGCCGAACAGGGAGCGTGCCGCGACCACCCTGTCGCCGGTGCCAAGGAGCGCCGCCAGGGCGGTAAAGACGGCGGACATGCCCGACGCCGTCGCGAAGCAGGCTTCCGTACCCTCAAGCAGGCGCAGCCGCTCCTGGAAGGTTGCCACCGACGGATTGCCGTAGCGCGAGTAGACAAAGCGGTCCACCTCGCCGGTGAACGCCTGTTCGGCCGCTTCGGCCGATTCGTAGACGAATCCGGAGTTCAGGAAGATGGCCTCGGAGGTTTCCTGGAAATTGGATCGATCCAGGCCGCCCCGCACCGCTTGCGTGTCTGCGGCCCAGCCGGCGGCGTTCTCGTTGAAGTTGCTCATCGGATTACCCCTCTTTCCACGGAAGCTGGCGGTTCTTCCAGCCGTTGACCGTCCGGTCCCCGTAGGCATCCGGGACGCCCTCGAAGCCCTCGAGCACGTTGAATGCCGTGTAGCCGGCCTCGGTGGCCGCCTCCGCGGCCGCGATGGAGCGCTGGCCGGAGCGGCAGATGAAGATTACTTCCGTCCCGGCGGCCTCCGGCAACTGCTGGAGGAGCTGGTCAAGGAAGTGCGGATTGGCCACGCCACCGGCCAGATTCCACTGGATGAAGAGCGGCGCCGCCTGATTCTCCGGCGTCCCGGGGACGCCGATATGGGTCCATTCGGCCTGCGTCCGCACGTCCACCAGGACCGCACCCTCCGCCAGCTTGGCCCAGGCCCGCGCAGGCGTAAGGTCGCCCGCGTAGCTCATTTGGCGCCGTCGTTCCTTGAAGGCACGGGGCCAGCGCTGCCAAAGGTGGACAGCACTACCGCCTGCGCCGCAACGATCCGGCCGCCGTCGAACGCCAGCGCCGGGCCGCCATGCAGGATGTAGCCCTCGGCGAGGGCGGTACTCACCCGCTCACAAAATGAGCGGTCATCGGGCCCGGTCAGCAGCCGGTAGGCCAGCGGGACATCTTCAGCGGACAATTTAATCTCCTCATTGCAATCGGCGGCTGCAAGCGGGGGCCGGCGGAAGGGCCGGGTACGGGAAGTTCGCGCTTGCAAACCGTAGCCGGGGTAGCTGCGTTTTGCCGAGTATTCACCTGAGGCACCCCGCCGGATAAGAGGGTTGCCGGCCAGCAAGTCAGGGCTTGGCGCTGGCACTCGTTACTCACTTAGAAAATAGCACCTTGGCGGCACGGATGCCGTATCGGGTGACCTTGGGTGACGGTTTTTGTCCGCCGGGACCGCAGTCACGGGGTCCCGCTACGGTCCCGGGACTACTCGGTGGTACCGACCAGCACGTTCAGCTCGGCCGTGAGGCGGGCGCGCACCTCCGCGGTGCCGATGTCCTTGCCGTCGATCCGGTTGACCGGCGCCAGCAGCCGGATACTTGAAATCAGCCAGACCGCATCGGCGTCGAAGAGGTCCGCCGGCTCCAGCGGGCCGTACCCCAGCTCCCATCCCGCCGCCTTGGCCGCCTTGAACAGCGCGCCCTGTGAGGTGCCGGGCAAAATACCGCTGTCCAGCCTGGGCGTGATCAGCCGCTTCACTTGGGCCTCGCCCTCACCGTCCAGCTGGGCCAGCAGGACGGACGACGTCGGTCCCTCCAGCACGCGTCCGTCACTGCTGGTGAAGATCACGTCGTCCGCGCCGTTGGCGTGGGCATAGCGCAACGCGGCCATGTTCACCGCGTAGGAGAGTGTCTTGGCTCCCAGCAGCAGCCAGGGGGCGCGTTCGGCCAGAGCGCTGTCGAAGCCGCGGTCCAGCAGCAGCACATCGATGCCGGTATCCCGCTGGATCCTGCCGGCCGCCGGCGGGTCGGAGACCTGGACCCAGGCGGTCGGGGAGCTGCCCTCGACGCCGCGGGTCAGGATAAGTTTCACCACGGCCTCGTCGGTTGCCGCATCGGGCGAGCCGCTCCGGAACTCTGCAAGGGCAGTTGCCATGGCACCGCGCCAGACCTCCTGATTCGGGATGTCAAGGTCCAGCGCGCGGGCCGACGAGCCCAGCCGGTCCAGGTGCGCCTGCACCTTGCGGAGTACTCCTCCCACCGCCAGCAGAGACTCGAAAACCCCGTCGCCGCGGGTGGCGCCGTGGTCCGTGGCCATCAGGGTGGGCTTGGTGGCGTCGGCGATCCGGCCGCCGGGGTACGCCGGGTCCAGGAAAACCAGAACAGTCATGGATCCAGCTTAGTGCGGGCCTGAGCCCGGCCCGGCCGCGGTGCTGGGCCTATGTGCTACGCGGCGCCAACGTCCAGTTCCAGAACGAGTTCGAGCCCGTCTTCGTCGTCCCACTGCTCTCCCACTTCGATAAACCCGTATTGATCAACCAAGCTCCGGGACGGGGAATTGTCGGGCCTGATGGTTGCCCTGACGGTCCGGACAGCGGGTAAAGCCCTGGCGGTGTCCAGCAGTATCGCGAGGGCCGCTCTCGCATAACGCTTTCGCCGGTAGTCCGGGTCCACGGAATAGCCGACTTCAACCATGCCGGAAACGTCCGGGGGACCGTGGTAACCGGCCCGGCCGACCGCGAGTCCCTCGGCGGGGTCGACAATCAGCCTGGTAATCCAATCGGCGTCAGCCGGGGCAGCTTCAATCTGCACGCTCCGGCGTTTCCAAACACTGCGGCACTCAGGTGAAACGAGGTACGGCGTCAGCGCGGCGGACGTCAACGAACAGGCCAGGTCCAGATCACCATCCGCCAAGGCCCGAAGAGCATCCCCCGACAGCGGAACGAGCCGCACATTCCTTGCATCGGCGGACGGCGAGGACCACGCATCACTAAGTGTCATGCACCAATAGTTGCAGCTGGGGCCTTCGGCGCCCGGACGCGGCCGGGACGCGGCCGTTGGTGCGGGAGGCGCGGCCGGCCAACGGATAGGCTGGCCGTGATCCGGATCGGGAAGAAAAAGGGGTGCAGGGATGCTTTGGCCGCTTCCGGGGTTGGAGGCCGCGCCCGCCTGGTTCGTGTTCCTGTCCACGGTCGTGGACCTGGTGATCCGGATAGTCATGCTCGGCGTCATTCCGGGCAACCGTCGGCCGACGACGGCGATGGCCTGGCTGCTGTGCATCTTCTTCGTCCCGCTGCTGGGGCTGGTGCTCTTCCTGCTCTTTGGAAACTTCCGGCTCTCCCGCCGACGCCGGGAATACCAGGCGGACGTCAGCCGGCGGGTGATGGCCAG
>JBBRKU010000025.1:0-10547 GCA_038231735.1 Actinomycetales bacterium
AAGGCGGTGTAGCCCAGACGCAGGGTCCAGTCGGATTCCGGCGCGGCGAGCTTGACCGTGAAGGTGGTGTCGTCGACGACGTTCAGCCCGGACATAGTCTTCGCGGTCGGTGCCGCGGTCTTGCCGTCTGCAGACATCGCGCTCACTGCGGCATAGCCGTCAATGGACTCGAAGAAATAGGAGTTCAGCTGGGCGTTGGTGCTCAGCGCGCCGATGTTCCAGGCGTCCACGAAGTTCTTGGCCGTGATGGGCGAGCCATCGCTGAACTTCTGTCCGCTCTTGATTTTGATCGTGTAGTTCTGCGAGTCGGTGGTGGTGATCGAGTCGGCCATTTCGTTGACCGGCTTGCCCGCAGCGTCATAGCTGACCAGGCCCGAGAACAGGAGGTCCATGACCCGTCCGCCGTAGACCTCATTGGTGTTGGCCGGCATCAGCGGGTTCTGCGGCTCTCCGCCGAACGCGGTAATGACCTTGGATGCATCGCCGGAACCGCCAGTGGTCGCGGCGGTGCTGCCGCCTGCGCAACCGGTCATCGCCAGGGCGATAATCGCGGCGCCACTAAGTATTTTGGAAGTGCGCGATAAACGCATTCCGCCTCCTATGGATTCGTCAGTGCGAGGCAGGAAAGTGCCCGCGGTCGCGTGCACACAAGCCAGGACGTGACGGTCGCCACATCCTGAGCCTCGCAGTCCATAGCCTAACCGCAGTTTGCTACCCGTCAGTACGCAGCTGCATAACGCACACGCGCGTGCGGCGGGCACAAAGGCTCCCCGACCCCGGAATTCAGCGCAATACAGGCCCATCCCAAGGGCACAGGCTGTTAGAAGCCGCCCTCAAGATGAGCCTGTATTGTGATAATCCGGATGGCCGCCCGGTTAGATGACCCGCCGTCCAGAGCCCGCGAACTACTCCGCACCGACCGCCAGCAGCTGCGCCCGCAGTTCGCGGCGCTCGCGCTGCTTGCCCGGATCCGGCAGCGGCACCGCCGCCAGCAGCCGCTGGGTGTACGCCTCCTGCGGGTTGCGCAGGATCTCGTCCCGGGTGCCCTGCTCCACGATGCGTCCACGCTGCATCACCACGATGCGGTCCGCGAGGTAATCCACCACCGCCAGGTCGTGGGTGACGAAGAGGCAGGCGAACTTCAGCTCCTGCTGCAGGTTCTGCAGCAGGGCCAGCACGGTGGCCTGTACCGACACATCCAGGGCGGAGGTGGGCTCATCAGCCACCAGCAGCTGCGGCTTCAAGGAGAGCGCACGGGCAATACCGACGCGCTGCTTCTGCCCGCCGGAGAGCTCATGCGGGGACCGGTTCCGGTAGGAGCGCGGCAGTTCCACCTGGTCCAGCAGATCCTCGATCCGCTTCTGCAGCGCGGCACCCTTGGCGGTTTTGGCCAGGAACATCGGCTCGCCGATGCTCTCGCCGATGGGCAGCCGGGGATTCAGCGACGAGGACGGATCCTGGAACACCATCCCCACCTTCTGCCGCAGGCCGCGCAGGTCCTTGGCATGGGCCCCGGTGATATCGTGGCCCACCACCTGCAGGGTTCCCGCGGCAACCGGGAGAAGGCCGACGGCGGCCCGGCCCACGGTGGTCTTGCCGGAACCGGACTCCCCCACCAGGCCCACGACCTGCCCGGGGTAGATGGAGAGGTTGGCCCCTTCGACCGCCCGGAAGGCCGCAACGCGGCCCTGCTTGGGGTATTCAATGGCGACGTTGGTCAGTTCCAGCACCGGCTCACCCAGGGACCTGACGTTCTCAGCCCGGGCGGCCGTCAACGCGGCATTGTTTTCGGCCTCGCGGCGCGCCAATTCGTCCGGGTCAACGCCGCGCAGCTCCGAATGCGTGGCCGCGGCCAGCGCGGCCGTCACGTCAACGCCCTCGTTGCCGTCCGCGCCCTGGCCCAGGTGCGGCACGGCGGCCAGCAGCGCCTGGGTGTATTCGTGCTGCGGATTGTGGAAGATGTCCTCGGCCGTGCCGGTCTCCACAATCAGGCCCTTGCGCATCACCGCGATCCGGTCCGAGAGGTCCGCCACCACACCCATGTCGTGGGTGATCAGCACGATCGCGGAGTCCAGTTTGTTGCGCAGATTGCGCATCAGGTCCAGGATTTCCGCCTGCACGGTCACGTCGAGTGCAGTGGTCGGCTCGTCGGCTATCAGCAGCTTCGGGTCGCAGGAGAGCGACTGGGCAATCATCGCGCGTTGCCGCTGGCCGCCGGAGAGCTGGTGCGGGTAGGACTTGAACGCCTTCTCCGGGTCCGGCAGCTCCACCAGCTCCAGCATCTTGATGGCACGCTCGCGCGCCTCATCCGGGGAAATCTGGTTGTGCAGGCGCAGCGTCTCCACAATCTGGAAGCCTATGGTGTAGACCGGGTTCAGGGCCGTCATCGGCTCCTGGAAAATGACGGCCACGTCCTTACCGCGGATCTGCCGCAGCTTGCCCGGGCTGGCGTTGAGGATTTCCTGGCCGTTGAGCTTAACGCTCCCGGTCACCCGGCTGTTGGAGGGCAGCAGGCCCAGGATCGCCATCGAGCTGGCGCTCTTGCCGGAACCGGACTCCCCCACAATGGCAAGGACCTCCCCGGACCTGACCTCGTAGTTGAGGTTGATGGCCGCGGGGACCCACTGCTTGTCCACGCCGAAGTCCACGGACAGGTCCCGCACCTCCAGCACCGGGGCACCCCGGTTGCCGCGGCGCGACGTCGCCTGACCCGCGGGGACGCCGGTGGCCGGATCGATGTTGACGGGGCCCGCCCCATCGGAGTTCTGATTGACGTTTTCGGTCATGACTGGTTACTTCCTTCCACCCAAAGTCAGCGCACCGACAGTGATTAGTGAACTGGCTTGGAATCCTGAAATTATGGGGGTATGACTACCCCGCGAAATCCGAACAGCGCACCCGGGACCGAAGAGTTCCGTCCGCGGACCAGCACGATGCTGGCCTTTGTGATGTGGGCGCTGGCGGCTATTACTTTGGTGCCGTACCTGGCCAGCGGCGTTGCGGGTCTGCTGGGCATCCCGCTGGCGCTCGCCGTGGCCTTCGCCGGCTACTGGCTCTTCTGGTTCCCCAAAGTGAGGCTCGACGACGACGGCGTCACCTTGGTGAATCCGGTGCGCACCGTCCGCGTTCCATGGGCTGCACTGATCACTGTCGATACCAAATTCGCGCTGAAGCTGGTCACTCCTTCGGGAGGTTACACGGCTTGGGCCGCCCCCGCACCGGGTGTTGTGGGCACCTTCCGGGCCAAACCCCAGGACGTGGCGAACCTGCCCAGTTCCAGTTACGGTCCGGGCGGCTCGATGCGCCCCGGAGACCTTAAGAGCTCCGATTCCGGCGCCGCCGCCTACCTGATCCGCAGCCGCTGGGCCATCATGATCGAGGCCGGACAGCTGGACGTCGACCAGATGGAATCCGCCGCCATCCTTGTGCGCTACAACTGGCTGCTCATTGGTGCCGCCGTCGTGCTGGCGCTGGCCGTGGCCCTCACCCTCTCCGGGCTGGGCTAACGCAGGCACCAGCTGGCGCTGTACACGGTTTGGCATCCTAGGAGGCCGAAACCGTCTTGGCCTTCTTGGAATTGAACTTCTTCTGGCGCGGGTCGAAGGCATCGCGCAGACCGTCGCCAATGAAGTTAATGCACAAGCAGATCACCACGATGAACAGACCCGGCCACCAGAACAGCCACGGCCGGGTGGAGAACGCTTCCTGGTTCTGGACCACCAGCAGACCCAGTGACGTATCCGGCGCCTTCACACCGAACCCCAGGTAGCTGAGGCCGGCCTCGAGCAGGATGGCCGAGGACATCAGCAGTGTGGAGTTGACGATGATCACCCCCACGGCGTTCGGCAGGATGTGCTTGAAGATGATGCGGAAGTTGGACGCACCGGCGATCCTGGCAGCATCGACGAATTCGCGTTCGCGCAAGGTCAGGAATTCACCGCGCACCAGGCGGGCCAGGCCCGTCCAGACCACGAATCCCAGGAAAATACCCAGCAGGACCACGCCCAGGTTCTGCTGCAGCCAGGCGAACACGTTGTCAATCCAGGAGGTCTGGACAGTTACGTTGCCTGCCGCATCGAGCACAGTCTGGCCACCGCCGCCGTGGCTCACCAACACGCCGAGGACGGCGGCCGTGACGATCACCGGAATGATGATGATCATGTCCGTGAACCGCATCAGGATGGTCTCGGTGATGCCCCGGAAGAAGCCAGAGAGGGCCCCCACCAGTACACCGATGAGGGTGCCGATGATGCCGATGGTGAACATCACGATGATGGACAGCTGCGCACCGCGCATGGTCATGGCGAACATGTCACGGCCGACTCGGTCCTGGCCGAACGGATGGTCACCGAAACCGAGGGGGAACGTGAAGGTCGGAACCCCATTGTTCTCGATGGGCGGCACATCCGTGTAGCTGTAGTGCCACCAGCCCGGGATATTGATGAAACCCCAGAGCTTGATACCGGTCGAGGTGAACACCAAAATGACCACCAAGGCAAAGACAACGAGTCCCACCATGGCACCGGTGTGGCCAAAAAACCGCTTTCGGATGATCTGGCCCTGGCTCAGGCCCTTCGTGTCCTCGGCGGCCAGCTGGGCCGCGTTCGCGTCCGGCTCATGCGGAGTCGTCTCGGGAGATACGACTGTTGTCATGACTTCACCTTTACTCGCGGATCAAGAGCGGAGTACACCAGATCCGCCAGAAGATTGAATACCAGGGCCGTGATGCCGACCACCACAAAGAAACCCATCACCGGGTTCGGGTCGATTGCCTTTAGCCCATTGACGAACAAGGAGCCCATGCCACTGAACGAGAAAACGGTTTCCGTGATCACGGCCCCGCCAATCAGGCCGCCAATATCGAAGGCAACGATCGTCGCCAGCGGAATCAGCGCGTTACGGAAGGCGTGGCGCATGACCACCGTCCGCTCGGAAAGGCCCTTGGCGCGGGCCGTCCGAACGTAGTCCATGTTCATGATCTCCAGCATGGAGGAGCGCGAATAGCGGGTGTAGGACGCGATGGAAATCAGGATCAGGGCAATCGTCGGCAGGATCAGGTGCGTCATCCGGTCCAGGCTGAGCGACCAGAAATCGCCCTCGATGCCCGGAGTTGCCGCACCGATGGTGGCGATCGGTCGGCCGCGGACCCGGCTGTTGTCGAAGTACTGCGGCCAGGCCTGCATAAAGCGGTCGACTACGATGAGCGCCCCCACCAGGAAGGAGGTCAGGGCGGCAGCACGCATGTTCTGGCCGCGGTCATACCCGCCCATGAAGTAGCCAATAAGCAGGCCCACTCCTATGGTGGCGAGTCCCAGCAGCACCACCATGATGGCGGTCGCAAAGTCGAGCAGCGGTTGGACAGCGAAGTAGGCCACGAGTCCTACTGCCACCGCGATCAGCGACGAATACAGCGCCTTTTTGTTCTTCAGTCCGGCCGTGAGGGTGGTGACGCCGAATGCAATGCCGACCCCGGAGAGTGCGATGACGATCGGGCCCAGCCCGGGCGTCCGGAACCAGCCGGTCAGTGACACAAACAGGAGCACGATAGTGGTGGCGACGAATGCCGCGGCGAACGCGATTCCGCGCCTCTTCCAGGTTCCGGCCGCCACGGCAATGGCGATAAGGCCGACGACAAAGGCGATTCCGAGCACGACGGCAAGCGGTATGTCGGGTGTCTTCAGGAAGTTATTGAACTGGATGGCCCCATACTCCTTGAGCAGCACGGCGGCCCAGAAGATCGGCAGCGAGAAGAACAGGAAGGCCATGAAGGTCACCCCGTAATCAAGTGAACTGTACTGGCGCAGGGCAGTGATGATGCCGAGAGTGACGCCGATAATGATAGCCCGGACGACCGCCGTTGTCACCAGCGACAGGGTTTGTACCATGGCGATCCCCAGCGCCTGGGTCACTGGTTGGCCCTGGAGATTCTGCCCCAGGTTGCAGGAGTTGGCGAAAGGGATGAGGCATCCTGCCGCGCCCCTGAGCCAGATGAAATAGCGCAAAGGCGCCGGTACGTTTAGATTCAGCAGCTCGGTGCGCTGCTGGATGAGCTGAGCCTTGTTGGGTGCGCTGCTTGCCCGCAGCTCCTGAAGTGGATCCCCTGACGCCGCTGTCAGGAGATAGACCAGGAAGGAGGCACCCAACAGGATCAGTACGGCGGTAACAACCCGCCGGACGATGTACGTCACCATGTTTACAACCTCGATTGTCTTGAGCCGGGGATCCCCCGGTGTTGTTGCAGAAGTCTACGGTAGGAGCCTGAACCCGCGCTTCGTGGGCTTACCACGGAAATTCCCGTGGGTGGATTCAGTTCCGCGACGGTTCAACGGGCCATCAGAAAGGCGCCGGGACCCCCGTGCTCGGTCCCGGCGCCCATCTCTAAGTGCTACGAACTGCGGGGAGGCTTACTTTTGCGCCCATTCCCAGAAGTTCCACCAGACTCCGGTCTGGTTCGGCATGTACTTAACGCCTGTCACACGGTCACTGTAGGCGTCCACGCCTACGGACTGGAACAACGGCAGGCCGTAGTCGGAAGCCCAGATCTTCTGGTCGATCTGCGCTTCCAGGTCTGCCTGCTTGGACTTGTCGGTGGTGGTGATCAGCTGGTTCATCAGCTCATCGGCCGATGGGTCAGAGAACTTGTTGAAGTTCGAACCGGCGCCAGTCTTGAAGATCTGCGGCACACCGCTAACACCAATACCCGAGTTGATCCAACCGAAGATGGTGGCGTCATAGGTTCCATTGCCTAGCGCGGCGCTCCAGGCGGACTTGCCCAGCCCACCGTCAACGACCTTGAAGCCGGCCTTAGCGGCAGACTGCGCGATCAGGGTGTAGGCGTCCAACCGGTTGGGGTTGTCCTTGTTGTACATGATCTTCACTTCCGGTGTAGCACCGTTGAGAAGTTTCTTGGCTCCTTCGATGTCAACACTCTGGAAGTTGGCAGAGCCGTTGTTCTTGACCGAGTCGGCGTACTTGGCCTGGGCCGGAACGAAGATCTGTGAATCGAGCGGCTTGGCGTTCGGATCCAGCGGCTTGATGATCTTGTTGACAATGTCGGTTCGCGGAATCGTCTTCATAAAGGCTTCGCGGACATTCTTGTCCTTGAACGGCCCGCTGTAATTCAGGTCCAGATGGTCGTAGGACAGCTGCGCACCCTTATCCAGGGTGACTCCCTGGCTGCTCAGAGCCTGGAGTTGCGAGATGGTATCGGCGGAGGCCTGCGGCGCGATAATGTCCGCCTCGCCGTTCTTCAGGGCCTGGATTTGTGCTGAGGCGTCACCGATGTAGCGGACGGTGATTTCATCCAGAGCAGGCACCGGACCCCAGTTGTAGTCCTTGTTTCGGGTCAGCGTCATGGACTGGTCCGGAACGATGCTCTTGACGACGTACGGGCCGTTGGAGAGGAAGAGGGAGGTATCCGTCGGCATGGTCTTCGTGTCGAAGCCCGTGTTGAAGAAGTCGGCAACCTTCTTCAGATCCGGATTCGCGGCAACCGGAGCCTCCGGGTTCCCCTTCGGCAGACCCTTGAGCAGGGCGGTCAGGGCGGCTGCGTCCTTGAGGCCGGCCTTCTGCGCCACAACGTGGGCCGGAACATCCAGCGGCGAAACGCCCTCGGTGCCGAACGAATTCTCCCAGTCAGCGAAGGGCTTGGAGTACTTCAGTGTGATGGAACGTCCGTTGTCACCGACCTCCGGAAAGTCCGTCAGGCCCAAGCCGGAGGTATCACCGGCATACTGGAAGTACTGGGTTCCTGCGGTGACATTGCCGTCCTTATCCAGCTTCGCGTCGTCGTAGTGGCCCGAGTCCACAGCCCAGGACAGGATCATGTCGTTCGCGTCAACTGGGGAACCGTCGGACCATTTAACGCCATCGTTAATGGTGTATTTGACGGTCAGCGGGTTGTCGGAGAGCTTTTCGTACTTACCGAACTTCTCGTTCTTGACGATGTTCAGGTTGTTGTCGATGTAGTTGAAGCCCGAGTGCGTCGCGTAGGCAATCCTCGAGTTGATATCTACGTTGCCCTTTGCCGTATTGGCATTGAACGAGTTGAACGCGTTGACCTCGACCACGGTGGCGCTACCACCCTGCTTTGCACTGGCCGCACTGGAGCTGCTCGAGGGTGTGCTCGAGGTGCTCGCGCAGGCGCTCAGTGCGAGTGCAGCTACTGCCGCAACTCCAACTGCTTTGGAAATACGTCCGAAACGCATTCCGCCTCCTATGTATCTGAATTGTGCGTAAACCAGCGTGCTGTCACGGTGGCCCGACACCCCTAACCGGTCTGGCCAGCGGCGTGTCTCACATGGTCAGAAGCCTAAACCGGATTTGTTACCCATTGGTAAAAAAGTGAAGTTCTGATGCCTGTTGTTATCGAGATGCAACCTAATACACACAGGTGGCACTCAGCCCCTTCACAGATTCACGCGAAGTGCTGCCTTTCCTCATCCAGTGAGCACTCCGTGTCCGACACAGGGCTGTATCGAACACCAATTGCCCCCTCGATCCGCGGCAGCCACTCACGCGGACTTGAGCGGGGTGATGTCCTCCAGCGCGGATCCTATGTTGTCCTTCTCGACTTCCAGGTCAAAGCGGGTCTGCAAGTTCAGCCAGAACCGATCCGTCGTGCCGAAATAGCGGGCGAGGCGAAGCGCAGTATCGGCACTGATGCGGCGCTTAGCGTGCACGATCTCGTTTATGCGGCGTGGGGATACACCGATGTCAACGGCCAGCCGATGCTGGGTGACGCTTAGTGGCTGGAGGAAATCCTCCATCAGGATCTCCCCCGGGTGAATGGGTGCGATAGAGCCCACCTGCCTCGCCTCCTAGTGGTAGTCAACAATCTCAACTTCTGTGGGGCCAGCATCGGTCCAGACAAAGCAGATACGCCACGGCTGATTGACCCTGATCCTGTGCTGTCCAGTTCGATCGCCATGGAGCGCCTCCAGCCGATTGCCAGGTGGCACGCGCAGGTCATTCAGCATAACGTGTCACATCATGTCCTGTCGGGCGCTAAGGGCGTTGACTATGTAACCCCATCGCGCTTCGTCGTCGTGAAGTCACCCTCGGGAAGCAGACTTAGCAGGCAGGCAAGGCTACGAAAACGAACTCGTGGCCGGGTCGGTGCGTCGCGCACCTCGTCGACGACATACCCGGACTCCTCCAAAGACTGAGCGACCTCGTCGCGTTCACGGAACCGGAGGGTGGAGTCCGAGGAGATCACGGCGCCATCCGAGGCAAAGACATGCGTCCAGCGAAAGGTCACCAAGGAACCGGTACGTCGATCACATCGCACCAGGCCTCAACGGCACCAACGCCGGGAATGTCGGTCCGTGAGAAGGTCTGCTCGCGATTCCACTCCAGCCAGGCCTTGCGCGCCGGGTCGCGGGTCTCGAAGACCAGGCGCCCGTCGGGATGCAGAGCGTCACGAACTCCGCGCAGGGTTGCCGACCAGTCTTTGTCGGTGAGAAACACCTGGGCCACATTGGCCGTCATGATGGCAAGGTCCACCTGCGGCGGCGGCAGCATCGGGGCGTCGCCATGGAGCCAGCGCACCCGGTTGGCACCGGGTTTGGCGCGCGCAACGTCCAGCGATGCGTCGGCAGGATCGACGCCGATAACCTCGGCTCCGCGCTCCGCCAGCATGCATGCGAAAGTCCCGGTACCGCAGCCGACATCCAGAACGGAGCGCGCGCCGAGCTCCTCAGCCAAGGCCGCGTGGACCTCCAGATCACTGCGGTCCGGGTCCAGCGGGTCGTAGATTTCGGCAAGCCGTCGGTCGTTGAAAATGGGATCGGCGTGTTCGCACCATCGGCGCTCGCGAGACTCCGCGCCACTGAACTCACGGCGGCATTTATGGCAGCGCGTTGTGCGCCTCCCAACGTGCTCATGACCGAGACATGAGCCCAGGTCCCCGGCTGCGCGGTGATCAGCCGACGGCCGGGCGGACCGATCAGCAACCGCAACCTACACGTTGAAGCGGAACTCAACCACGTTCCGTAGCCGAATAGCCTCTGCTACTCGTGAGCGTAACGACGTGATCTGCTTGAATATTCGCTCTTGAGGGGTCTGACCTGCCACCGAGTCAACAAAAGCCGGGGCAGTCCCGCCCTTCTCGCTCTGGGAGTGGCACCGGACAAGACATTCACGGACCAGGGCCTCACCGGCGCCAACCGGGCATGGCCGGGACTCCGGGAAGCGCTGGCCGCCTGCCGAAACGGGGACACCCGTGTCGTGACCACCCTCGACCGCCTGTCCTCCATGCGGGGGTCGACTTCGGTCGGGGGTTCTTGCTGTGCCGGTTCTTCCGGTTTTGCTTCGTCGGCCATGAGCTGGTCAATGCGTGCCGAGTCCGTCCGGGCGGCATTGAGCGCGTCGGCGTGCTTGAAGGGTTCCGCCAGTGCTTTATCTGCCTGCTCGACGCGCGACCCCGTACGGTTCACACCGCCATCGACCGGGTGGTTAGGCTGGGTGGATGGCGACAGTTATTCTCGTGCGGCACGGCCGCACCACAGCCAATGCCACTGGACTGCTGGCCGGTCGGGCCGTCGGCG
>JBBRKU010000026.1:0-10118 GCA_038231735.1 Actinomycetales bacterium
GCTGACGCTCGCTTCGCCGCGGAAGGTGGCAGGCGCCGTCGCCGGCTTCATCTACGGTGGGGCCCCGGAGGAATCCGCCGCGATGCCGCTGTTCGCGGTCACCGGCACCAACGGGAAGACCACCACCACCTACTTCCTCAATTCGCTGCTGAGGGCGCTGGGAAAAACCACCGGCCTGATCGGCACCATCGAAATCCTCGCCGGATCCACGGCAATCCCCAGCCAGCTCACCACGCCGGAATCGACGGACGTGCATGCACTGCTGGCGCTGATGCGCGAGCGCGGCCTGCAGGCGGCCTCGATGGAGGTCTCCTCGCACGCGCTCTCCTACGGCCGGGTGGACGGGGTCCTCTTTGACGTCGCCGGATTCACCAACCTCACGCAGGACCACCTGGACCTGCACGGCACCATGGAGGAGTATTTCGCCACCAAGGCAGGGCTGTTCACCCCGGAGCGGGCCCGCCGTTCGGTGGTCACCGTCGACGATGCCTGGGGCCGGCGGATGGCCGCGGCCAGCAGCATTCCGACGACGACGCTGCGCACCGGCCCTGGCCCCGGTCCCGGGGACTGGTGGGTGAGTGGCGAACGGCCCGAGGGGCTGGGCACCAGGTTTGAGCTGCACGCCAGCGATGGGCGCCGGCTGCGCGTCGGCACCGGGCTTCCCGGCGCCTTCAACGTGGCCAATGCCGCCCTTGCGGCGCTGATGGCGCTGGAAGGACTGGCGCCGGGCGACGCCGAGGCGCTGGATTCCGTCCAGCGCGCCCTGGATGAGAAGGATCCGTTCACCGTCCAGGTGCCGGGCCGTATGCAGCTGGTGGGCCGCAGCCCTGCCGCGATCGTCGATTTTGCCCATAATCCGGACGCCCTGGAGCGTGCCCTGCAGGCGGTCCGTCCGGCGGATGCACAGGGCCGCGTCATTGTGGTCTTTGGGGCCACCGGCCAGCGCGATGCCACGAAGCGGCCCACCATGGGCGCGGTCGCGGCGCGGCTGGCGGACGTGGTGATCATCACGGACGACGACCCGCATGATGAGGATCCGACGGCCATCCGGAGCCAGGTTCTGGAGGGCGCACGGCAGGCCGACGGGGAGGGGTCCCTGGGACGGGAAATCCTGGAGGTATTCCCGCGTGCCGACGCGATTTACCGGGCCGTGGAGCTGGCCCGAGCGCAGGATACGATCCTGGTGGCAGGCCGCGGCCACGAGGTTTGGCAAGAGGTCGGCGGAGTCAACCTGCCGCTGGATGACAGGGTGGAATTGCGCAGCGCCCTGGGCCGCTTCGGATTCACCCCCGAGCCCGTTCCCGGGATAGAGTCCTAGATCGAGATGACTGAACTGACAGCGGCGGATATCGCCGCCATAACTCAAGGGCGCCTTACCGCCACGGCAAAGCCGGAGCAGAAAATCGCTCTGGCGGACATCGTCACGGACTCGCGCGAGGCTCGGGCCGGGGCACTCTATGTGGCCAAGCCCGGGGAGTTTGCCGACGGGCACTCGTTCATCGCCGACGCATTTGCGGCCGGGGTGGTGCTGACGCTGGCCGAACGCGAAATGAACGACGACGGCGGCCGGCCCTACCCGGCGGTCATCGTCCCGGACGCGGTGCTCGCGATGGGCGCGCTGGCGGCGCACGCCGTCGCACTGCTCCGGGCGGCGGGTGAGCTGACCGTGATCGGCATCACCGGCTCCGCCGGAAAAACCACCACCAAGGACCTGCTGGCCGGAATCCTGTCCGGGCTGGGACCCACCGTGGCCCCGCAGGGCTCCTACAACGGTGAGGTGGGTGTACCGCTCACCGTTTTCCAGGCGGACGCGTCCACCCGGTTTTTGGTGATTGAAATGGGTGCCACCGGCATCGGCCACGTCCGCTACCTAGCCTCCATGGTCAAGCCGGACATCGGCGTCGTGCTGGGCGTCGGTACCGCGCACGCCGGCGAATTCGGCGGCGTGGAGAACATCGCCCGGGCCAAGGGCGAGCTGGTCGAAGCCCTGGCCCCAACGGGCGTGGCTGTGCTGAACCGGGACGATCTGCGCGTGCGCCAGATGGCGGCACGAACACCGGCGCGTACCGTTTACTTCGGAAACGCCCGTACGGGCAGTACCGCGGGCCGCACCGCCGACAGCACCCCGGACAGCATCGAACTGCCGGACGGCTTGGAACTGCAGGTGCTCGCGGAGGATGCCGGCACGGATGACCACGGACAGCCGGTTTTCGGCCTGCGCTTCACCGACGATCCGGCCGGGACCCGCTGGCCGGTGTCGAGCAAACTGCTGGGTCTGCACCATGTGACCAACCTGCTGGCCGCGGCCGCGGCCGCGTACGTTGCCGGCGCACCCGCCCGGCTGAGCGTCGAATCGCTGAACGGACTCAGGGCCGCCAGCCGCTGGCGGATGGAACGGACCGAACGCCCCGATGGCGTCACCGTGATCAATGACGCCTACAATGCCAACCCGGAGTCCATGCGCGCCGCACTGCGGACCCTGGCCGAGCTGGGCCACGGCACCGGCAGCCCGGCCCGCCGCACCTGGGCCGTGCTGGGACCCATGCTGGAGCTCGGCGCCGACTCGATCCACGAGCACGACGCGGTTGGCCGGGTGGCCGTCCGGCTGAACATCTCACGACTGGTGGTGGTGGGCACCGAAGCCCGCGCCATGCACGTCGGCGCCGTGATGGAAGGTTCCTGGGGAGACGAATCGGTCTTCGTTCCGGACGCCGACGCGGCCCACGAACTGTTGGAGCAGGAGCTTCGCCCCGGGGACATTGTCCTGGTCAAATCCTCCAACGGGGCCGGGCTGCGATTCCTGGGGGATCGGATAGCATGGCGGACAACAGAGGGCGAAAGGAAGCAGAGCCGATGATTGGATTGCTCATGGGCGCCGGCTTGGGACTTTTCTTCGCGATGGTGGGAACCCCACTATTCATCCGCCTCCTGGTGAATAAGGGCTACGGCCAGTTCATCCGCGACGACGGACCCACCTCGCACCACACCAAGCGCGGCACACCCACCATGGGCGGGGCCATCGTCGTCGGCTCTGTGGTGTTCGCCTACCTGATCACGCACCTTGTGCTGTCCATGATCAACCCCGATTCCCCCGGGCCCAGCGTTTCCGGCTGGCTGCTGCTGTTCCTGATGGTGGGAATGGGACTGGTGGGCTTCCTGGACGACTTCATCAAGATCTCCAAACAACGCAGCCTGGGGCTCGACGCCAAGGCCAAGCTGATCCTGCAGGCCACCGTCGGCATCGCCTTCGCCGTGCTGGCGCTGAACTTCCCGAACAGCCTGGGCCGAACGCCAGCCACCACGCGCATCTCTTTTGCCCGCGATATTCCCGGCCTGGACCTCGCCTTCGCTGGCGCGGCCGTGGGTCTGATCCTCTTCATCATCTGGTCCAACCTGATCATCACCGCGGCCACCAACGGCGTCAACCTCACGGACGGCCTGGACGGGCTGGCCGCCGGCGCCTCGGTGATGGTCTTCGGCGCGTACACCCTGATGGGGATCTGGCAGAGCAACCAGGGCTGCGGCTCGCCCCGGGTGCTGCCCGGAAAGATCTGCTATGAGGTCCGGGATCCGCTGGACCTGGCCCTGCTGGCCGTGATTATCTTCGGTGCCCTGATCGGATTCCTCTGGTGGAATACCTCCCCGGCGAAAATCTTCATGGGGGATACCGGCTCGCTGGCCATCGGCGGCGCCATTGCCGGCTTCGCGATCCTCTCCCGCACGGAGATCCTGCTGGCCATCATCGGCGGCCTCTTCGTGATGATCACCCTCTCAGTCATCATCCAGGTGGGCTTCTTCAAGCTGACCAAGGGTAAACGGGTGTTCAAGATGGCCCCGTTGCAGCACCATTTTGAGCTCAAGGGCTGGGCCGAGGTCACCGTGGTGGTCCGGTTCTGGATCCTCTGCGGGCTGATGGTCGCCGTCGGCCTCGGAGCCTTCTACGCCGAATGGATTGTCCAGCTGTGAGCGGCCTGCACGGATCATCGCGGCTCGATGCCCTCACCACTTGGGATGCGGACTGGTCCGGCCTGCGCGTGGTGGTCACCGGCATCACCAAGACCGGGTTCTCGGCGGCGGATACGCTGGCCGAGCTCGGCGCCCGCGTGGTGGTGGTGGCGGCCTCCGACGACGACGCCGCCCGCCGGAACGCGGATACCTTGCGGATCGTCGGGGTGCAGGATGTCCTGCTCGGCGAGCAGACCTCCACGACCCTGCCGCTGGTGGCCGGCGAGCCGGCGGAGCTGGTGGTCACCACGCCGGGAATGCGTCCCTCCCATCCGCTGCTGGTGCAGGCCGCCGAGGCCGGGATCCCCATCTGGGGCGACATTGAACTGGCCTGGCGGGTGCGCACCCGCGCCGGGCGCAAAACGGCCGACTGGATCACCATCACGGGCACCAACGGCAAGACCACCACCACCGGGATGGTGGAGTCGATGCTGCAGGCCGCCGGCCTGCGCGCCATCGCCGCCGGGAACATTGGAACCCCTATCCTGGACGCGGTCCGGGACCCGGAAGGCTACGACGCCCTCGCCGTTGAGCTCTCCACCTTCCAGCTGCACTGGACGCATTCCATCTCACCGGTGGCCAGCGTCTGCCTGAACATCGCCGAGGATCATGTGGACTGGCATGGCTCCTACGAGGCCTATGCCGCGGACAAGGCCCGGATCTACTCGAACACCCGGATTGCCTGCGTCTACAACGCGGAGCAGGTCGAGACCGAGCGGATGGTCCAGGACGCGGACGTCATCGAGGGCTGCCGGGCCGTCGGCTTTACCACCGGGACGCCGGCCATCAGCATGGTCGGTGTGGTCGAGGGGCTGCTGGTGGACCGTGCCTTCATCGCCGAACGCAAGGATTCCGCCGTCGAGCTTGCCAGCGTGGCGGACATCGGCCCGCTGGTGCCGCGCCACCTGGTGGCGAACGCCCTGGCCGCTGCCGCCCTGGTGCGGGCCTACGGGCTGGAACCGGCGGCCGTGCGGGAAGGTCTGCACCGGTACCAACCGGGCGAGCACCGCATCCAGCCGGTCGCCACCCTGGACGGCGTGCTGTGGGTCAACGATTCCAAGGCCACCAATCCGCACGCGGCCGCCGCCTCGCTGGCTGCGTTCAACCCGGTGGTCTGGATTGCCGGCGGCCTTTCCAAGGGCGTTGAGTACGACGATCTGGTGGCCACCCATGCCACCCGGCTCAAGGCCGTGGTGCTGATCGGCACCGACAGCAGTGCGCTGCGCGACTCATTACGGCGACACGCCCCCGACGTCCCGGTGATCGAGACGTCCTCGGGACAAACTGGAGAGGTGCAGAACGGCGGGACCGGGGTGATGGCCCAGGCGGTGGCAGTGGCCGCGGAAATTGCCGCTCCGGGGGACACCGTGCTGATGGCTCCGGCCTCTGCCTCCATGGACCAGTTCTCTTCCTATGCCCATCGCGGTGTTGCGTTTATCGACGCGGTCCGCGGGCTGGTGGAAGGGCAGGCGAAGAGCGGCAAGGAGTCATAGTGGTCACTACGCCAGCCCGACCCAGCCCACAAGGCCGTCCCCAGGGCAAGACGCCCGCGAAAATGCAGGGCAAGACGCCCGCGACGACGCAGGCAAGTCCTTCGCGGGGGACAAAGCCCGGAACACAGCCGCCGCCTACGGCCGCGTCCGCGCAGGCCGGCTCGAAGGTCACGCGGTTTTTCCGGGAGTTCTGGCCTCGGGTGGAGGGCAGCAACCGGCCCAGCAACGGCTCCAGCTACTACATGATCCTGGGGACCACGCTGGCGCTGACCTGCATCGGGCTGATGATGGTGCTCTCCTCCTCGGCGGTGGAATCGATCTCCCAGGGTGTCGATCCGTACCAGTTGTTCCTCAAGGAAAGCGGATTCGGGGCCATCGGCGTTGCCCTGATGTTCACCCTCTCCCGCACCAGCGCCAGGCGGCTGAAACAGCTGGCATGGCCGGCACTCTTCCTGGCCCTGATACTGCTTACTCTGGTGTTCAGCCCGTTGGGACAGGAGATCGGCGGAAACCGCAACTGGATTCACGTTGGAGACTACAGCGCCCAACCGTCCGAGGCCGCCAAACTCGCGCTGGCTCTGTGGATGGCCGCGGTACTGGCCCGCAAGGGTCCTCTCATCAGGCAATCGAAGCATGCGGTGATTCCCGTGGTGCCGGTGGCCGGACTGGCCATAGGCCTGGTGCTGCTGGGCCACGACCTGGGCACGTCAGTGATCATCATGGGCATCGTCGCGGCCGGCCTGTACTTCGCCGGGGCGCGCTTCCGGATTTTCCTGACGGCCGGTGCCATCGGCGTAGCGGCGGCCATCGTGATGGCGCTCTCCAGCAGCAACCGGATTTCCCGTATATCCGGCTGGCTGGGCAACTGCACCGACGGCAATGACCTCTGTTACCAGGCGCAGAACGGCCTGTGGGCGTTGGCCTCCGGCGGTTGGTGGGGGGTGGGCCTGGGCCAAAGCCGGCAGAAATGGAACTGGATCCCGGAGGCCCACAATGACTTCATCTTCGCCATCATCGGCGAGGAACTGGGCCTGCTGGGGACCCTGATTGTAGTGCTGCTGTACGGCATCCTGGCGGTGGCGATCTTCCGCGTGATCGTCCGCCACCAGGACCCGTTCATCCGAATTGTCTGCGGCTGCATCATGGCCTGGATCATCGGCCAGGCCTTTGTCAACATCGCCATGGTGACCGGGCTGCTTCCGGTCATCGGTGTGCCGCTGCCGCTGATTTCCTATGGTGGTACCGCACTGACTTTGGTGCTGGCCGCCGTCGGGGTAGTTTTGTCCTTTGCCCGTTCCTATCCGGAAAGCGATACCGCTCCTTCATGACCCGCATTCCCAGTGACGGAACACATGCCGAGCCACAGCGCGCCTCCGGCCCCAGGCCGTTGTCGGTAGTGCTGGCGGGGGGCGGGTCGGCCGGCCATGTCAGTCCACTACTGGCCATCGCCGACGCCCTGCGTGCCTTTCGGCCGGATGCCAAGCTGCTGGCGGTGGGCACCCGCGACGGCCTGGAAACGCGGTTGGTCCCGGCCGCCGGGTACCAACTGGCGACCATTGAGCGGGTACCGCTGCCACGCCGGCCCTCCGCGGATCTGCTGCGGTTGCCCGCGCGCCTGCTCAGGGCCGTCCGGCAGTCCGGTGAGATCCTGGACGAATTCGGCGCGGACGTGCTGGTCGGTGTGGGCGGATATGTCTGCACCCCGATGTACCTGGCTGCCCGCCGGCGCCGGGTTCCGATCGTGATCCATGAGGCGAACAGCAAGGCCGGGCTGGCCAACCGGCTAGGCGCCCGGTTCACCGAGTTTGTGGGCACCGCGTTCGGGCAAACCCGGATTCGGCATGCCCAGTTGGTGGGCATGCCCATGCGCAAAGCTGTGTCTGGACTGGACCGCAAGGCCGCCCGGTCCGCAGCCCGGTCCGCCCTTGGCCTGGAACCGGACCGGCCAACCCTGATTGTCACCGGCGGCTCGCTCGGCGCGCTGCGGATCAACCGCACGGTTGCGGATTCCCTGGCCGCGCTGGAAAACGCCGGGCTGCAGGTCCTGCACATTACCGGCCGCGGCAAGGTGGTCACCGGCGCCGACGGGCAGCCGCTGAGCGGCGCGCATTTCCGCCAGGTCGAGTACATCGACGCGATGGAACGGGCCTATGCGGCCGCGGATGTCCTGCTCTGCCGCTCCGGCGCCGGCACGGTCTGCGAGGTCGCCGCCGTGGGGCTGCCCGCCGTTTTTGTGCCGCTGCCCGTGGGCAACGGCGAACAGGAACTCAACGCCTCCGAGCTGGTCTCCGCCGGCGCTGCTGTGCTGGTGAAGGACCAGGACTTTACGCCAGGTTGGCTGGCCGCCCACCTGATCCCGCTCTTTACCGAATCCGACCGGCTGGAGCGGATGGGGGAGCGGGCCGGGAAGCTCGGCATCCGCGACGCGGACGTCCGGATGGCTGAGATGGTCCTTAAGGCGGCGGGCAGATGACGGGCCCGCACGTGCCGACCGGGCAGGCCCTGGCCATGAGCGCCCTGGGCCGGGTGCACTTCATTGGCATCGGCGGTGCCGGCATGTCCGCCATTGCGCGGATCCTGCTGGCGCGCGGCGTCGAGGTCAGCGGTTCCGACGGCAAGGACTCGGCCGGTCTGCGCGAACTCGAGGCGCTGGGCGCCACCGTGCACGTGGGCCATGCCGCCGGGGCCGTCGACGGCGCCGATACCGTAGTGGTCTCCTCCGCCATCCGGGCCAGTAACCCGGAGCGGGCGGCCGCCCGTGCTGCCGGGCTGAGGGTGTTGCACCGCTCCCAGGCGCTGGCCGCGGCAATGGCAGCGGACAGGGTGGTTGCCGTTGCTGGAACCCACGGCAAGACCACAACCACTTCGATGATCACCGTGCTGTTGCGCGGCGCCGGTCTGGACCCCTCCTTCGCCATCGGCGGCACCGTTCCGGCCCTGGGCGTTAACGCCGCCAACGGAAGCTCGGACATTTTCGTGGCCGAGGCGGACGAGTCGGATGGCTCCTTCTTGAACTACCGGCCGCAGATCGCCGTGGTCACCAATGTGGAGCCGGACCACCTGGACCACTACGGAACCGCCGAGGCCGTCTACGAGTCCTTCGACAGGTTCGCGGCGCTGCTGCCGCCCGGTGGGCTGCTGGTGGCCTGCGCGGACGACGACGGTGCGCTGGCACTGGCGCAGCGGGCACAGGCGGCCGGCACGCGCGTTGTGCTGTACGGGCACAGCGATTCCGCTGATCTCCAGCTCTCCGCGGCGATGTCCAGCGCTGGGACCGGCACCAGCAGCAGTGTCCTGATCCGGCAGCAGCCTGACGCTGACCGGGCACAGCCTACGCCATCCGGCCCGCAGCTATCCGGCCGCGCTCCGGCGGCAGGCCCGGTTGCCGGCTCCGCCCGGACGGCTCTGGAGGTGCCGCTGGAGTTGCAGGTTCCCGGGACGCACAATGCCCTGAACGCTGTCGCTGCCATCGCCGTCGCACTTGAGCTGGGAATCGAACCCGCCGCGGCGGTTGCGGCGGTGTCCGAATTTACCGGCGCGGCCCGGCGCTTCGAGCTGAAGGGCCAGGGCGCCGGTGTATACGTTTACGACGACTATGCCCACCACCCGACGGAGGTTGAAGCGGCGCTCAAGGCCGCCCGGACGGTGGCGGGGAAGCACCGCGTGCACGTGCTGTTCCAGCCGCACCTGTTCTCCCGCACCCGGGAATTCGCCGCAGCCTTTGCGCGCGCCCTGGAACTGGCGGACAACGTGGCCGTGCTGGACATCTACCCCGCACGCGAGGATCCCATCCCCGGAGTCAGCAGCGAGCTGATCACCGCGGCGCCGGGGGGCTCCGGCAGCCCGAGCGGACGGGTCCGGTACGCTCCTGACGCCGCGGCCGCCGTTGACTCGCTGGCGGCCGCCGCCGAGCCCGGGGACATCATCCTCACGGTGGGCGCCGGCGACGTGACCCAGTACGGTCACGCCCTGGTCCGGGCCCTGGAGGCACGGGCCTTGGATGCACAAGCCCGCGGAACGGGGGGCAACCATGGCAGGTAGGCGCAAACCACCGGGTATCCGGACCGACTCGGCCCTGCTGCCGATCCAAAGTCCTAAAGAACCAGCACCAGGACCGGACAGCGGCACGCCGACCGCGGCGGGCACCACCACCGGCGGCACGCCGCATACCTCCGGAGCGGCGGCCACGGCCACCCCCAGCAGCACGAATGCGGGGACCGCCGCTGTGACCGGTGCCGGCGGCACGGCCCGGATCAACCCGGCCAAGAGCAACGTCTCCGTACTGGTGCTCGCGCATGAGCCGGCGGATTCGTCGCCGACAGCCACCGTGATCGAGTTTCCGCAGCCAGCCGGCAAACGCCACCGCCGCAGACTGTGGATCACCCTCGCCAGCGTCGCCGCCGTCGTAGCCCTGGTGATCGCCGTCGTTGTTTATTCGCCGTTGCTGGCGCTGAAGACCATTACCGTGGACGGTAACAAACTGGCCACCGGTGCCGCGATCCAGGCTGCGCTGGCGCCGCTGAAGGACAAACCGCTTCCGCAGGTGGACCTGGCCCAGGTGGAAAAGCTGCTGGCCCCGATTCCCCAGCTCCGGTCCGTCTCGGTGGAGGCCAGGCCGCC
>JBBRKU010000027.1:0-10112 GCA_038231735.1 Actinomycetales bacterium
ACGTGTTCGTGTTTGTCTTCTTCGGCCTGGTGGCAACTCTGGGCACCACCTATACCCAGGCCGGGCAGCTCAGCCTGGCCGCCGTCATCGGCGCCGTCGGCACGGGACTGATCGCAATGGCCCTGCTGATGGCCAACAACGTCCGGGACATTCCTACGGACGCCGCCGTGGGCAAGCGGACCATGGCCGTGCGCCTCGGGGACAGGAAGGCCAGGCTGAGCTACGTGGTGATGCTGGCCGTGGCGTTGCTGCTTATCCTGGTGATAGTGGGGCAGAAGCCGTGGTTGCTGCTGGTGCTGCTGTTGCTTCCGGCCTGCCTGATGCCCAGCTGGCTGATGCTCAAGGGCAAGAAGCGCAAGAGCCTGATCCCGGTGCTGAAACAGACGGGTCTGATCAATCTGGGCTACAGCGTTCTTTTCGCTGCCGGGCTGGTGCTGTCCAAGGGCTGGTAGGGTCGGGTTTCCCCGATGCCGGGATCAATTTTCCAGGAAGTCCTTCGGAACCTGGCCCGCCGCCGGCATAGTCCGGCCTCCGCCCACAGGGCGCGCCTCCACAGGGCGCGCCTCCACAGGGCGCGACTGGGCACCGCCCGGCGCCCGGGCCTGCTTATCCGGCCGCGCATCGGAATTCACCACGACGTCCGGGTGGGCCTCGACCAAAGCATCCTCGGCGTCTGCGTCGGCCAGCTCCGTCGCGGTGCGGACGGGCTTGGCGTTTCCGGAGAAACGGTTCCGCATCTGCTCCGTGGCGGCATCTCGCTGCTTGCGGAAAAAGAGGTAGCTGACGCAGAAAGCGATCAGGGCCGCGAAGACCGGCGAAAAGATCCGGCCGACGCCCAGCAGGACAAAGACGATGAACAGCGGCACGAAAACCGCCGCACGGATCAGGAAGTACTTGAAAAAAGCCACGCAAGCAGTTTAGCCGCTCAAGCTGTGACCCGGCCGGGGGCTCCTCCCAGCCGGCTGACGGTAGAATAAAGCATGGTCCGATATCTGCCGGTCATCATCATTCTGGTCCTCTTCATCTACGGGCTGATCGATTGCGTCCGTAGCGATGCAAACGAGGTCCGCAGCATCTCCAAGCCGGCCTGGGTGGTGGCGATCATCTTCCTGCCTCTGGTGGGCGTTCTGCTCTGGTTCTTCCTGGGCCGCCCGCGCTACCTTCCCGAACCCACCGGCCACGTCCGCCTGCCCCTTGCGCCCGACGATGACCCGGAATTCTTGCGGAATCTGGAACTCTCCCGCCGCCACAAGGTCGAGGACGAGCGGTTGCGCAAGCTCAAGGCAGAATCGGACGCCCGCGCAGCCCGATTGCGGGAACAACATCCCGACGACGGCCAGCAACACGGTGGCAAGAACCGCCAGGATAAGCCCGACGCCAAACCCTGAACGCCCGTACGGCACGCGAACGGTCGCTAACTGCGACCTTCGGGCGCACATCACCGCCGCGATCCTGTGGGGTTTCTGGCTCCCCCTGGATCTGCAGCGCATCACGGTGATCCATGTTTCGCGCGCTGCAGAAGCGCGGGCCGTGCGGCGGGCCGGGGATTTCCTGCTCAAGCGCCGCCTGCCCCTGAGCTCGCCGGCGAAACTCCAGGCTGCCGTCACGCGAATGAGCGGCAGACGGGGAGTCCTGAAGGCCTGTGAAGCCCTGGAATGGATCCGCGAGCGCACCGATTCTGCCAAGGAGACGGAGATAAGACTGCTGTTGCTGCGGGCGGCCCTGCCGGAACCGGGCATCAACTGCGCGGTCCTCGACGCCAACAGCGCGTACCTTGAGGAACCGGACATGACCTACCCAAAATTCAAGATCGCCCTCCAATACGACGGCGGGCATCACATCAGCGAGGACCAGCGCCGGTGGGACATCTTCAGGGACGAACGGATCATCGAAGTCGGTTGGCGCGTACTCAAGCTGACCCAGCTCGATTTGAATCAGCCGCACAGCGGAGGCAAGCCATCAGTAGTCTCACGCACCTGCGCCGCCCTGATACAGAGAAGCTGGAAGCGGAGTGCGGGCCCCGCTCTGTGCCCGGGCCCCAGCAGCCGGCCGGTCAAGCCGGACCAAGTATAAGAGGGCAGGTAGCGGTTCCGCAGTCGCGAGGGGTGGCTCCAAGGAGGCGTCCTCAAAGCCCGGCTTGGCAGAGCCCGGACCGGGCGGCGGCGGCTAATCGAATAGCCGGTATCTGCGACCTTGGGGCGCTCAAGCGGACCGTTAGCGCCCGTTCGCGCGCAGGGGGGAGGGCGCGTGAAAGCGCCAGGGTGGACGTGTGCGAGATGGTGCAAGTGGACGGATGCGTGGACAGCGCAACCGCCCCGTCCCAGCTAGCTGCCGATCCCGGCGTAGGAGTGCAGCCCGGCGAAGTAGACGTTGACAATGGTGAAGTTGAAGACCACGCAGAGGTAGCCCACGATGGACAGCCAGGCAGCACGGGTGCCGGTCCAGCCGCGGGTGGCCCGGGCGTGCAGATAGCCGGCGTAGACCACCCAGATAACGAACGTCCAGACTTCCTTGGTGTCCCAGCCCCAGAATCGGCCCCAGGCCTTTTCCGCCCAGATGGAGCCGAACATGAGTGTAAGCGTCCAGCCCACGAACGCAATGGCGTTGATGCGGTAGGCCATGTTCTCCAGGCTCAGCGCGGACGGCACCAGGCGCATGAACGGCAGTCGGTCCGCCCGGTTTTCCCCCAGCGCAACCTCGCGGCGGGACTGCAACAGCTGCAGTACGGACATGGCGAAGGTCAGCGTGAACAGCGAGGAGGACATGACGGCAATGGAAACGTGGATGACCAACCAGTAGCTCTGCAGGGCCGGGACCAGGTGGCCGGCCGGAGTCCAGAAGGCCACGGAGGCTGCCGTCAGCATCACCAGCACCAGCCCGATGACGAAGGTCCCCAGGAAACGCAGGTCTCGCCGGGTCAGCACAATCAGGAACACGACAGCCACCACCATGCCACCCGTGGAGCAGAACTCGTACATGTTGCCCCACGGCACGCGGCCGGCGGCCAGGCCGCGGCAGAGCACACCGGCGAAGTGGATAGCGGCCGCCAGCACGGTCAGGGCCACGGCGACGCGGGCCGGCGCTCGGCGCTCGGAACCGTAGCGCATGGAGTCATCCGCCGTACTGGCGGAGGTTCCGGGCCGGAAGGTGGGACGCTCGGCCCGGCCCTCGGGTCCGTTCAGTTCAGCATCGGTGTAACCGGTAGCGCCGCCACGGGAAGCGCCGACGGCGGCCGGCACCTGGGCCTGTGCACGCGCCGACGTGGCGTCCGCACCTTCTGCCGACGCAGCAGCCCCTGCCGCCTGCCGGCTCTTCACCAGCATGGCTTTGGACGTCTTGCTGTTCTGGACCAGGTCCCAGGTGAACGCGATGAACGCGATGGTATAGGCGATCCCGGCCAGCAGCATGAAGCGCTCGCTGTACAGGGCCAATGTCTCATTGATGTTAGGCATTACTGATCCTTACTTGCCGTGCGGGCTTTTCCAGCTCCAGTGGGGACAACGTCAGCCGGCTCCGCCGCTGATTCCGGCCCCTTGTCATCTTGCGCCTCTTCGGCGCCGGGTACCAACCACGCCTTTTCCAGCAGCTTGCGGATGGTCTTCGCCTCATTCGCAAGCCGGTGGTCCTCACCGCGGGCCAGCAGCCCATACTCCACCATGGTGCGGCCATCGGGATGGGTGCCGGTGCGCACCCACACGCGGCGGCGGGTCAGGAACAGGGATCCGACCAGGCCCAGTAGCGCACTGACGCCGAAGATGAGCGCGCTCACCTGGCCGGGATTGTGGTGGATGTCCAGGGCGACGTAGCGTTTGATCCCGTCAAAGCTGATGCTGCCCTTGCCCTGCGGCAGCGTGTAGGAACCGCCCGGCGCCAGCACGATGCCGCCCGCCTTCAGGTCGCGGCCGTTGAGCTGCGTGAGCTTGGAGGTGTCCAGGGTGAAGACGTTCTTCGGCTGGCCCTTGTCCAGACCCAGATCCCCGTAAAACGAGTTCAGGTTCAGCTGCGGGTTGAACGGGTCCGGGTCGGAGCCGAACGCCACGCCCTTGCTGTCCTGCAGAGCCGTCGGCAGGAAGAAGCCTACAAAGCCCAGCTGGCTCGGCTTCGCGTCGGGTGCCTTGATCACCATCAGTGAGGTGTATGCCCCGTCGGTCGGAACGGACACCACCGGCCCCTGGAAGGCGACCTTACCGGCTCCGTCCTTGACCGTGACCACCGGCGCGTAGCCGTTGCCGACCAGATAGATATCGGTGCCCCCCAGGGCCACCGGATCGTTGACCTTCAGGATCTGCTGCTGGGCCGGCGACGACGGCGCCGCCTTGGTGGTCAGCGTCGCCGTGAAATCGAGCGGCTGGCCATAGTGGGCCTTGGATTCACGGTCGAATTTGACCGTGAAGTTGTCCAGCCGCACCGAATAGGGTTCCAGCTGGTTGGCGTCGAAATTGGTGCCCGGGTTGAACGTGTCGTAGCCGACAAGCGTGTTGACGAAGGTGTCCCCCTCGACCAGCACGCGCTGGCCGTCGTAGCCGAACAGACCCCCGGTGGCCACGGAGATCAGGACGCCGATCAGGGCGGTGTGGAAGAGCAGGTTCCCCACTTCCTTGAGGAAGCCGCGCTCGGCACCCGCCGAGGGCCGGTCGCCGTCGGCATCGCGGATGTCCACACGGTAGCCGCGGGATTTCAGGGCCGCGGCGGCATCCCGGATGGCCTGTGCCGCCGGGACTCCCCGCTCCGCAGGAATCTCCAGGGTGCCGTATTCCGGCAGCCGGGACAGCCGGCGCGGCGTGCGCGGAGGCTGCGAGCGCACGGCCTTGAAATGCGCGATTGCCCGAGGGATGACGCAGCCGATCAGCGAAATGAACAGCAGCAGGTAGATCGCCGAGAACCATGGGGAGGAATAGACATCAAAGAGCTTGAACCAGTCCAGCACCGGGCCCGTGCCCGGATGGTCCTGCAGGTACTTAGTGACGACGGCGGGATTGGCCGGGCGCTGCGGGAACAACGAACCCGGCACGGCGGCCACCGCCAGCAAAAGCAGCAGGAACAGTGCCGTGCGCATGCTGGTCAGCTGCCGCCAGGCCCAGCGCAACATCCCCACCGGTCCCAACCGGGGCAGCGTCACATCGTCCAGCTTGGTACTCGTGGTGCTCTTACTGCTCTTCTTGCTCTGCACGCTCATCTTCCCGGTGGGACTGGTGTCCTGGCTCATCAGATCGGCAATCTCACTTCATTGGCAAACCAGAACTGCAGCTGGTTGATCCATGTCCCCCAAAGTCCGGTGACCATCATCAGTCCCAGCACAATCAGCAATCCGCCGCCAAACCACTGCAGCGCCCGCCGTCGGGCACGGAAGAAGGCCAGCGCCCCCAGCCCCCGGCGGACGCCAAGGGCTATCAGCAGGAAGGGCAGACCCAGCCCCAGGCAGTAGATGAAGGTCAGCACCGCGCCCTTGACGGCACTGGAGCCGTCCGTGAAGGCAAGTGCCTGCACCGCGCCCAGGGTCGGCCCGGTGCACGGTGCCCAGCCCAGCCCGAAGGTCACGCCCAGCACCGGTGCGCCCCACAGCCCGGCGGGGGTTTTGGCGTGGATCTTCGCCTCATTCTGGAACCAGCCGAAGCCGCCCAGGAACACTATGCCCAGAACTATCACCACCACGCCCAGCAGCTGCGTGATCCAGGCCGCGTCGGGCCCCTTGAGCCATGCGCCCAGCTGTCCGAATACCGCACCGATCAGCATGAAGACCACGGAGAAACCGAGCACAAAGAGCCCGATCCCGGCAAACATCCGTCCGCGTTTCTGCTGCTGAAGGTCCACCCCCGTCAGCCCGCTCACATAACCCAGATAGCCCGGGACCAGCGGCAGAACGCAGGGGGAAAGGAAAGAGACCAGCCCCGCCAGCAGGGCAACCGGCATGGCCAGCAGCATCGAGCCGCTGAGGACGGTCTGGGCGAAGGGGTTGTTCACGGGCTTTCAGCCAGCGCGGACGTGATCAGCGTCTTCAGGGTGCCCTTGTCGGCCACGCCAAGGATCCGGGCGGAAACCCGGCCCGCTTTGTCCAGCACCAGCGTCGTGGGCACGGCCGCCGGCGGGACGTACTCGGTCAGCGCCAGCAGCACGGCGCCGTCCTTGTCGTAGAAACTGGGGTAGGTGAGTCCGAAGTTTCGGTTGAAGGCGTCAGCGGTGGCCGCCTCGTCACGGATGTTCACGCCATAGAACACCGCACCCTTCGGTGCCAGTTCCACGTTCAGCGCCTGCAGATCCGGCGCTTCCAGCCGGCACGGGGCACAGGCCGCGTACCAGAAGTTCAGCACCGTGACCTTGCCCGCCACGGTGGCGGAGTCCACGGTGCTGCCGTCAAATAGCTTCCCGGAGAATTTCACCGCGGCCTTGCGGTCCTTGGCGGCGTACTCCGTGACCGAACCATCACCGGCAATGTAGTTCTTGTTGTCCCCGGCGTTGGCCTGCTGCGCCAGCGGATCCTTGGCCGAGCAGGCGGTCAGGGCAAGCGTCAGCGCCGCGCCGGAAGCGGCCAGCAGGGAACGGCGGCTGATCGGGGAATTCATTTGGGTCATCCACATCTGAAACTGATTCGCACTTCTACAGCGCGTCGAAAAATCAATTCTCTCCCACAACCGGCCACTTTCTCAAGCTCCCGGCGTGGTGGCGGCGCCCGGCAGCAGGACGGCGGCGGGTTCGCTGTAGCGGACGTCAACAACATCGTCGCCGTCAAAGACCAGGCTGGTCAGCGAGGCGAGCGTGCATTCGCGGTGCCGGGGATCGTGCCAGAGCCGCTTGCCCTCGGCGCTGCGGCGGGTGACCCAGATGGGGAGCTGGTGGCTGACCAGCACGGCCTCGGCACCGTCACCGCCCAGTTCCAGGGCACGACGGCGGGCATCCTGCACCGCTTCGAGCACCCTGGCGGCCTGGCGCTTGTACGGCTCACCCCAGGAGGGCTGCAGCGGATTCCTGAAGTACGGCCAGTGCCGGGGCCTGAGCATTTCCCCTTTGGTGACCTTCAGCCCCTCGAAGTGGTTTTCCGCCTCGATGATCCGCGGATCGGTACTGATCTCCAGCCCCAGCGCCGCCGCCGTCGGCTGCGCCGTTTCCTGGGCCCGCACCAGAGGGGAGGCCACCAGATAGACCAGCTTGGCGCCGTCGTCGGCCCGCTTTTTCAGGTGCTCAGCCACCATCGTGGCCATCGCCTGGCCCCGCTCGGAGAGATGGAACTCAGGCAGCCGGCCGTACAGCACGCCGGCAGGATTGTAGACCTCGCCGTGGCGCAGCAGATGGACGGTGATTCGGGGCATGTCTCCAAGTTTCGCAAAGTTACGGGCAATCACTAAATCAGGAGATTCCCAGCAAGCGCTGAAGTTCTGAAAAAAGTTTGGGACAGCCGGAATATTACATACGTTCGCATGCTTGTACCCCCTGAAGGTCGGCAGCTAGCCTTCCCGCAGGACGTTCATCATCATCAAAGGAGAAACCATGTCCATCGCCATCGAACAGATTTCCACCGCTCTGACCCAGGGCACCTGGAACCTCGACGCCGCACACAGCGAGGTGGGCTTCACCGTCCGCCACGCCGGCATCAGCAAGGTCCGCGGCAAGTTCACCGACCTCGCCGCAACCACCACC
Organism: Actinomycetales bacterium; assembly: GCA_038231735.1. Taxonomy (GTDB): domain Bacteria; phylum Actinomycetota; class Actinomycetes; order Actinomycetales; family Micrococcaceae; genus Arthrobacter_M. The sequence goes on from JBBRKU010000027.1 coordinate 7,633, forward strand.
ATCGGGGGCACGCTGGAGACCTCCTCGGTCACGGCCACCATCCAGGCCGCCAGCTTCGACTCCGGCGACGCCAACCGCGACGGTCACGTCCGCAGCGCCGACTTCTTCGATGTGGAGCAGTTCCCCGAGCTGGCCTTCGTCTCCACCGGCATCGCCGGGTCGGGCGAGACGTACCAGCTCACCGGCGACCTGACCATCCGCGGCATCACCAGGCCCGTCACCTTCGAGACCGAGTTCAACGGTGTCGCCGTTGACCCGTTCGGCGCCACCCGCGCAGGATTCTCCGGCCAGACCGTGATCAGCCGCAAGGACTTCGGCCTGACCTGGAATGCCGCGCTGGAAGCCGGCGGCGTGCTGGTGGGCGACAAGGTCACCATCAGCCTCGAAGTGGCCTTCGTCAAGGCCTGATTCCCGCGCACTTCGCAGGACGTGTACGACGACGGTCGGCCGCTTCCGCTTCTGCCCCAGGTTCCGGGATGGGCAGGGCGGCGGCGGGTTATCTATGGCTGGTTGGCCGTGTTTGCGGGGCCTGGCAGTCCCTATGCAAAGGAATACCTCCGGTCTACAGTTTGACCATGAGCACACCTTTTGAGAACCACGATCCGGAGCAGTCTGCCTCGACCCCGCCCGCTGGCGGTAGCGGTTCCCAGTCCGGCGATGGAGCTCCACAGCAGCCCGCTCCCGGCGCGCAGCCACCGGCGCCTGGGCCCCAGCAGCCGGGATACCAACAACCCGGCTACCAACAGCCGGGATACCAGCAACCGGCTCCGGGAGACCAGTCGCCCCCGCCCGGCTACCAACAGCCGCCTCCGGGGTACCAGCAACCCGGCTATCAGACACCCCAGGGACCGCCGATGTACCAGCAGCCCAGTGGCTACCAGGAAACCTACGGGACCCCTGGCAGGTCCGCGGCGTCGAATTTCAGCAATTTCCCGCAGCGGCTGAGGAATCTGACCGGCATTCCCAAAGAGGTCAAGAACGCCTACCTGCTGTTCCTGGCCGGCGCTGCGCTGAATCTTCTGGCGTCCCTGGTCAACATCATTTGGGTTGGCGCAGGATCCAGTGCGATCTACGTGGGCGCTGCCGTGGTGGGCTTTGTCTTTTCGATCATCTTTACCGCCGTGTTTGTATGGCTGACCCTGATGATGAAAGAGGGGGCCCGCTGGGCACGCATAATCCTGATCGTGCTGGCCGCCCTGAGCCTGATCAGTGCCCTGGTGTCCTTGGCGAGTGCCCTCGTCATCGGCATCACCCTAATCAATCTGTTGGCATCGATCGCCTTTATCATCGGCGGCATCATGCTGCTCCGGCCCGCGGCCGCCGCGTACTATGACACGCACAGACGCCAGAGGTTCTCGCAACCGTAGATCAACCGTATATATGGCGGGAGCAGTCCGACGGACGGTGTCCGTTCCGGGGCCGCGGTAGGGTTGAATCAACCCACTGCGGCCCCTGTATTTAACCAGGGCCGCACTGCCAGCGACCACGATTGGATCTGCCATGAGCACCCCGGAGGAAGAGCCACGACCCGAGCCCGAAACTGGGCCCAGGTCTGGGCACTACGGCGAAATTGCCCCCGGCGTGCCGCGCTACGGACAGTACGCACCCGAGGGGTACCGTCCGACCGCTCAGGAGCCGGTGCCCGGAGCGCCGTCCGGCGGCCCCGGAGTTTACGGCCAGAGCCAGAGCGGCCAGCCCGGACCCGCTATGGGGTGGCCACCGGCCGGAGCGCCGGGGGGACCCGGCGGGCTGAACGGAAGCGGGGCACGCATCGCGCCGCCACGCCCGGTGGAGATTGCCTTCCGGCTGATACTGCTGGCGGGTCTGATCGAAGCCATCGTCGTCGTGCTGGGGCTGGTGGCGTTCATGACTCCGGCGGGACAGTCAACGGCACAACAGGTCCTCCACGACATGGGCCTGGAAGACCAGAGCCTGCTTCAGCCGCTGCTGATCACCTCGCTGGTACTGAGCGCTGTCGGCGTCGGGCTTTACGCACTGATCGCCTTCCAGATCCGCAAGGGCCGCGACTGGGCCCGGATCACCGGGGCGGTCTTCGCCTCGCTGTCGCTGTTTTCCCTGCTGCAACCCAACGTGATCACCATAGTGCAGGTGGTCCTGGGCATCATCGCGGAGATCATCCTGTTCCGCGCACCGGCGAAGGACTACTTCAAGCCGGGACCGTTCAAGCGCTAGGCCGGCGGCCCTGCTCCGGCCCGACGTCCTGCGACAGCCCTGGCATCTGGGCGCGCTGGGCGTGGTAGGCCAGAATCTGCAGCTCCGTGGCCATGTCCACCTTGCGCAGGTTCACGAAGGCGGGGACCTGCAGCACCAACGGCGCAAAGCTGAGGATGCTGTGCACCCCGGCGGCAACCACCCGGTCACAGATTCCCTGGGCCGCGGCGGCGGGCAGCGCCAGTACCACCATATTGGCGCGGGTCCGTTTCAGGACCGCCTCGAGATCCTTGACATCGCTGACCCTC
>JBBRKU010000028.1:0-9922 GCA_038231735.1 Actinomycetales bacterium
ACGGCGCAACGACGCCCCAGCGGTAGATCAGTGACCGCCCCTGGATGAGAGGGCCGCCGTTGGCGGCAAAGAGATGCTGGTAGTCCGTCAGGAAGCGGGCAAGGCGCTCCCGGTAGACAGCCAGGCGCGCGTGCGAGCCGATCGCTTCCGCCGTCGTTCCGGTGAGCATGTCCGCGATGAAAAACGGGTACAAGTGGAAAGTCCAGGCATTGTAGTGGTCAAAGCGCCGACCCTCGCCGTCGCTGTACCAGCCGTCCCCGGCATACCAGTCCTCGATTCGGTCCAAGGCCGCTTCGATCCCAGCGACATCATGCTCGGCGCCTGCTGAGGCCAGAAAAGCCTGGATGGTGGCGCTGAAGAGGACATGGTTGTTGTCTGCTCCCCAGGAATTGCTGGCGCCGCCCAGCCAGTCCAGAAGATGCTGCTGCACGCCGGGGTCCAGCCGCTGCCAGAGCCATGGGCGGCTGAGATGGAGACCGAGCACAATGGCGGTTGCCTCAACCGTGGGCTGGCCGTGGTCCGTTAAGGCCGGCCAATGTTCGGCGCTACCCGGGGCAACGCCCGCTGCCAGTGCCTGCCCATACCAATCAAGCAGGTCCGGCTGTTCGCCGCCTGAACCAGCGATGCGCAGGCAGGCCAGCAGAAAGGACCGGGCGAAGCCTTCCAATTGGTCCGACTCGTCCTGTTTCTGCGTCGACGGGAACAGAACGCGGGCGCCGCCTGGCGAGGAATGCCGGCGGGCACCTGCAAGCAGTCGATCGGCGAGCGCTTCCCAGTGCACACGGCCCCACCCGGTGATCGGTGACCGGGTGTCGGCGGGGATGGCCGGGCTGGGCTTTGAATTGAACATGGGCACGTGTTCCTAGCCCACTTGGCTTTCCAGCTGCGCAGCTACGGGCATTGGGGCCGCACCCAAGGCGACCGGCAGGCCGGAGCTGCTGGACTGGTAGGCGGCAAGAATGGCTTCCACGACGTGTCGGGCGTGTGTGGTGCTCACTTTTGGTTCCGCCCCTGCGAGCACGGCCGCGAAATCCGCCAACTGGCGGTAGAAGCCATCCTGGATGTCGTCCGGGGAAGACTCCCAGATCATCCGGCTGGCGCCATCCTGCTGTACAACGGTTCCGCGTCGGGGATTACTGGAAATGATGCCGCGTTCGCAGACCACCAGGACTTCATCCATCCTGGCTGGTGGATCGGAAACAACCGAAATGTTCACGTGCACACCGTTTGCCAGTTCGGCACAGATGAAGCCGTCCGTCTCCACGTCCACGCCAAATCGGTTCACTGTCCGGGCAGACAAGGCCACAGCCGGCGCACCACCAAACCACAGGGAACGGTCCAGACAGTGTCCGCCGATATTCATCAGCGCCCCGCCGCCGGCAATGTCTGCGTTGAAAAACCATGCAGGGCGGGTGCCGGGTCGGTAGTCCGTGCTGCGGGAATCGCGGATCATCCGCACCGGTCCCAGCGTGCCGCCGGCCAGTACCTGTTCGACGGCAATTTTTTCCGGCAGGAAATGTTGGATCTGTCCGACCACCAGCTTCACGCCGGCATCCCTGCAGGCCTGGATCATCTCGTCACAGGCCCCCACCGTCGTCGCCATGGGCTTTTCCACCAGCACATGCAGACCTGCCTGCGCGGCGGCGAGCACCATCTCCAGATGCAGGGCATGCGGTGTGTTGATGATCACCGCATCCAGCCCGGCGTTGGCGTACATCTGGCGGTAGTCCGTGAAGGTTGCTGCTCCGGCCGGTCCGGCAATCCGCTCGGCCGCCTGCTGGTCAAGATCGCATACAGCGGCCAGTTCGATGGTGGGGAGCCGCTTGGCTGAAACAGCGTGGAACTCTGCCACAGCACCGGCCCCAATAATTCCCAGTCGCATAAACTTCCTCTTAGCAAAGTGGCGGAGGCACGTCTAATGGCTCACGTGCAGGTCTGTTTTGATTATTCAACGGTAAAAGATAGGAATAAAGACCTATTGATCCTCTTTCTCGCTCCGAGGCAGGCACTTGGCGCAGAAGGGAGGGAGAAATTGTTCCTAAGTTCCGAAAAATCTCCTGATTACCCCTTGAATACTACTTTTTGCGGCTGTGATAGTCGTCTCACCGGGTCGTACCGTGCGGATCCGGACTTGATCAATCTGAAAGGTGCTTCCCATGGGCAAAGCAGCCCGTCGTCTTCGCCCGCTGGCACTCGTGCTCGGCGCGGCATTAGCCCTAACGACCAGTGGCTGCGGAGGATCCGGCGACTCGGCTCCAGCCGCGGCAGCCACTGACATTTCCGGCTCCATTTCCGGCCAGGAAGTGACGTACTGGTCAATGTGGAAAGAAGGAGAGCCGCAGCAAAAGGTGATCGCCGCAGCCATCTCCGACTTCGAGAAGCAGACCGGTGCCACCGTCAAAGTCCAGTGGCAGGGCCGCAGTAACACAGAAAAGCTGGTCCCGGCCCTCAACACGAACAATGTACCGGACATTGTGGACGGCGCTTACGCGAAATTGGCGCCGGTGATCGGAGACACCGGGCAGGGCATGGACCTGACCAGCGCCTACGCCGCTACGGTGGACGGCAAGAAGGTCAGCGACATGATCCCCAAGAAATACCTGGCCAATGCCAACATCAAAGGAGCAGACGGGCAGCCATGGATGCTCCCCTACAGCTTCAGCTCCGACGGCGTCTGGTTCGACGCAGCCAAGCACCCGGAGCTGACAACGAACCCGCCAAAAACCTGGGACGATTTCATAGCTGAACTCAAGAAACTCAAGGACGGCGGCGAAACGCCCCTGGCCGCAGACGGCGACATTGCCGGCTACAACTCCACCTGGTTCGTCACGGCGATGCAGCGCCTCGGAGGCCCTGGCGCCTTCAAGAAGCTGGCCTCGGACAAGTCCGGGGCGGCCTGGGATGACCCGCAGGTGCTGGAGGCAGCCCAGAAGGTGGAACAAATCGTCAAGGGGGGCTACCTGATCAACGGCTATGACTCCAGTAAGTGGCCGGCGCAGCAGCAGCAGTGGGCCACCGGTAAGGCGGCCCTGCTGCTGAACGGTTCCTGGATTCCCACGGAAACTGGAACCTACGCCTCCAAGGGCTTCCAATACTCCTCCTTCCAGTTCCCGTCCATCGACGGCAAGCCCACCAGCGTGCGCGCCGATTTTGTCGGTTTCGCCGTTCCGAAGAAGGCTAAGAACAAGACGGCGGCCCAGCAGTTGGCGGCCTTCCTGCTCAACAAGAAGTACCAGGATGCCTACGGCACCCAGGCCAAGGTCCTGCCGATCCGTGCGGACGCCGCGATCGCACCGGAAATGGCTTCCATCAAGGCCGCGCTTGATGCAACAGATGCTGTCCATCAGGCCGGTGACGGTGTGACCTTCCCGGGCTACCTGGACAAGGTCTTCAACCCCAAGGACGACCAGCTGTTTCTGGGCAAGCTCTCCGCTAAGGATTTTGTCAACCAGATGAAAGCGGCCCAGATCCAGTATTGGAAGGACAACGGGTAATGACTCTTACCACCAGCAAAGAGTCCCGGAAGGCGGTGGCTGGCCTGCAGCGGCCAGCCACGGCCTCCGGCCGGACAGCGGTCGGGAGTTCCATTGAACGCCAGCGCCGCAAGCTGCTGTTCCCTTTTGTAGGCCCGGCTTTTATCTTCTACACTGTACTGTTCATCGTCCCGACCCTCGGTGCCGTGTGGATCAGCTTGAACAAATGGTCCGGGGCAGGCCCGATGAAGTTTGTCGGACTGGACAACTACTTCAAGGTCTTCCGGGATCCGCTGTTTCTGAAGTCGTTCGGGAACACGCTGGTGCTGCTCTTCGTGGTCGGCACCGCCATCTTCGACCTGGCCTTCGGCCTATGCCTGGTGCTGCGTGACATGTTGGGGAAGAAGGTAGCCCGCTCGGTGATCTTCTTCCCGCATTTGATCAATGCGCTGGTTTTCGGCGTGCTTGCCGGGTTCATTTTCAACCCGGGCGGTCTGGTTAATGTCCTGCTAAGGCCGTTCGGCGTTACGGATCCGCCGAAGTGGCTGGCCCAGGACAATCTATTTCCGCTGATCATGGTCACGCTGATCTGCACCACTACCGGGTACTTCACCACCATCCTGATGGCCGGAGTCGACCGCATCCCGCCCTACTACTACGAGGACTGCGCGCTTGCCGGCGCCACGCCGTTCCAGCGGCTGCGTTACGTGATCCTGCCGCTGACCTGGGATGTTTTCGGAACCTGCGCCGTGCTGTGGACCATCTCCTCGATCAAGATCTTTGAGGTCGTCTGGGTCTTTGGCGGAAGCAGCGGTGCGGGCATCCCGCCAACGCAAAGCTGGACCACCGCGGTCTACACCTACGTCACGGCCTTCTCAGGTCAGTCCACCCCCGCCTATGGCGCCGCAACCGCCTCCGCGATCATCTCGCTGGCGCTGATTTCGGTCCTCGTCGTTATCCTGCGCCGCGCCATGCGCCGCGACGCCGTCGAATTCTAAGAGGTAACATGTCTGAAGATCTGCAGATCCCCGCGGTCGCCGTGCAGCCGGTCCCGCCCAAGCGCCCCAGCAGGCGACCCGTCAGTCCGGCCATGCGAGGCGAGCGCACAGTGTTGCGGAGCGTCGGGGTAGGAATTCTCTGGGTAGCGGTTGGGGTGAGCATCGCCCTGCTGGTGTGGATGGTCATGCAGGCGTTCCGGGACACCCGTGCCATTCTGGGCGACCCGTGGGGGCTGCCTAAGTCCCTCGATTTCAGCAATTTCGTCCGGGCCTGGACGGTGGGCGATTTTGCCAAGGCCACGCTCAACAGCGTGGTCACCACGGGAGTCTCCTCGGTGCTGACTGTGGGCATTGCGGCGCCGTGCGCCTATTATCTGGGCCGAGTGGAGAGCCGATTCACCCGCGCCATCAGTATGTACTTCATCCTGGGACTGGGCATCCCGGCGCAGGTAATCCTGATCCCGCTGTTCGTGATGCTCAACAAGGTGTACCTGACCGACAATCTGGTGGGGTTGAACCTGGTCTACATCGGGGTGTCCATGCCATTCACGGTGTTCCTGCTGACCGCGTTCTTCCGTTCACTTCCGGTGGAAATGGAGGAAGCGGCAGCTTTGGACGGCACCAGCCCGGTGGGCACGTTCTTCCGGATCACCCTGCCCTTGGCCAAGGGCGGGATCCTGACCGCATTCGTGCTGCAGGTGATCTCGCACTGGAATGAGACACTGCTGGCGTTGACCCTGATGCAGTCCACCGAAAACTACACCCTTCCGCTGGCGCTTATTTCCTTTGTCCAGCAGCAGACCTACTCCGGCGCGGATTGGGGCGGACTGTTTGCCGGGTTGACTATCGTGGTACTGCCCATGCTGATCATCTACGTCTGGCTGGGCCGCCGCCTGACTGAGGGCCTGACACTTGGCATGGGCAAGTAGAGATGCCCCAGCCTGACGGGCCTGCAGCCGGCGGCGACTGCCCGCCGGCCGAGGCTTCGCCGGAACAGAGACGACCCAACGTCTTGTTGGTGCTGGCAGACCAGTTTGCTGCACACGCGCTCAGTTGTGCCGGCTCGGATCACCTGCATACTCCACACCTCGACCAACTGGCGGCAAGGGGAACGCGGTATGAACGGGCCTACACGACGTTCCCTCTCTGTGTCCCCGCCCGCAGTTCCCTCTTTACCGGCAAGTACCCTCATCAACTGGGAATCAGGGGCAACGGTGAGAGCGAGGGGGTTTGGCAGCACGGGGCCGGGCTGAGCCCGCAGCATCCGGACAGTTTGGCCCACTGGCTCGGCGCCGCCGGGTACGACTGTGCCTACGCCGGCAAATGGCATGCTCCTTCGGCCAGCGCAACGGCCGAGGACGGCTTCGATGTCATCCACCCGTTCGGTGACAAAGGACTGGCCGACGCCTGCGCGGCGTGGCTGTCCAACCGGTCCGGGGAGCGGCCGTTCATGCTCTGCGTGTCCTTTGATAATCCGCACACAATCTGCGAGTACGCCCGAGGCCAGCATCTTCCGTATGGGGATGTACCCGCTGCCGAGCTCCGGGATGCGCCGCCGCTTCCGGAGAATTTTGCCATCCCGCCGTACTATCCCCAAGCCCTGGCGTTTGAACGGGCCGCGAGCGCCCCCATGTATGGGACCACGGAATTCAGCCCGGACGACTGGCGGCACTACAGGCATGCATATGCCCGGCTGGTGGAAAACACAGACCGGCAGATAGGCGTGATCATGGACTCCGTGGAGCGGGCCGGATTGCTGGAGGCCACTACGATCATTTTCACCAGCGACCACGGAGACGGCGACGCCTCGCACGGCTGGAACCAGAAGACCTCGCTGCAGGAGGAATCCATCCGGGTGCCGTTCATCGGCTCCGGCAGGGGCTTCCGGCATGGTGCAGTGAGCCAGGAGCTGGTGTCAGTCGGGCTGGACGTGCTGCCTACTATCTGCGGCGTTGCAGGCATCGAGCCTCCCTCCGCACTGACCGGCACCAATCTGGTGGCCGGGCCCGACGGCGGCCTGGCAGGGGACGCCGGCTTGACCGCCGGCGGCGACGGCGACTGTCCGGCACAGGCGCGCGACGTCGTCGTCGAAACCCTCTTTGAGCGTTCGGTGCGTCCCCTTACGCAGGGCCGCAGCCTTCTTGCGGGCGATTACAAGTACACCGTCTACAACTGGGGAAAGTACCGCGAGCAGCTGGTGAACCTAGCCAAGGATCCCGGCGAGGGACGGAATCTGGCTGTTGAATCGCGCTTTGACCCGATTCTGGAGGACATGCGGGAGCGGTTGCTGTCCTGGTGCCTGGAGACGGGCGACCGGGCTTTTCTTAAGGGACTCAGGCTGCCTATCAACGTGGACGAACGAATCCGGGAGCAAATCTACAGCACCCCGTATTGAAACTCGGCTTGAGCGCGACCGGCGGAGGCGTTTAACGGCCCAGCTGGCCGGCGCTTTCGCGGATGAGCACGTCGCCGTCGATGTACACCGGCCCGACGGCGTCCTCGGCCAGAGCGAGCTTGGCTGCCACCTGGCCGATTTCCTCCAGTGGGAGCCGGTACGTAGTCAGCTCCGGCGAATGGTCGCGCAGCGTGGGGATGTCGTCAAAACCCGCCACCTGGACATCGCGGGGGACACTAAGCCCGAGGCTGCGCATGGCCGTGATAGCACCGAGCGCCATGACGTCGTTGGCCGCTAGCAGGCACAGCGGCCCCTCCTGTGTTCTTTGGTCCGGTCTGGCCGCGGCGCCGCCCAGCCGGGCCATGCAATCCAGGGCCGCGTCGTAGCCGCCCCGGCTGGTGAAGTCGCCGGGCACGATGGCGAGGGGGGCCAGGCCGGCGGCGGCCAGCGCGCGCTGGAAGCCGGTGGCCCGCTGCCAGGCCGTGGCCAACTGCTCCGTCCCTGCCAGGATGGCGAATCGCTTGAGGCCGAGCGAAACCAGCTCCGTGGCCAGCGCAAAGGCCCCTGGTTCGTTGGCGATGTCCAGGTGCTGTGCCTTAGGGATGCCGGTGGCGCCGAGGCTGACGACCCGTCCTCCACCGGCAATGTAACCGGCCAGCATCTGGTTCAGAGCCGGATCCGGGGTCCGCAGCCGGGAGCCGGCCAGGACAATGGCATCGGTGCGGTAGGACATGAAGGCCGTGACGGCGTCGAGCTCGGCCGCTGGATCGTGGTCCGAACTGGCCAGCAGCACCTGCTGTCCCTGTTGCCCGGCCCAGCGCTGCACGCCGCGAGCAATAGTGGAAAAGTACGGATCTGCGATGTCGTGCACCACTAGGCCAACCAGGCGGGTGGCCGAGCGGGCCAGAGCCTGGGCCTGGGCGTTGGCCACGTACCCCAGTTCCGCGGCTGCCGCTCGGACACGGTCCGCGATGGCTGCCGCGGGGATCCGCTCGGAGCCGTTAACCACCCGCGATGCCGTTGCCAGGGACACGCCCGCACGCCGGGCAACGTCGCTGAGTGTTACGGCCATGCGGTCCACTTTTCGCTGGTTCTGCGGGAGCGGCTGAGGGCAATTGCGCCATCTGTGTCACGCATTCGGGAAATGGCATTGACTAACCGGGTGTTCCCAGTATAGCGTGGAAAGCGCTTTCCAACATAAGGAAGGTCCCTCGACACAAACACTTCCAGGGAGAACCCATGACTGAGCAAACTACGCAGCCCCCCGTGCTTCGCATCGCCATGAACGGCATCACCGGCCGCATGGGCTACCGCCAGCACCTGCTGCGTTCCATCCTGCCGTTGCGCGATTCGGGTCTGGTCCTGGAGGACGGCACCACCATCGCCATCGAGCCGATCCTGGTGGGCCGCAACGAGGAGAAGGTCCGAGAGTTGGCCAAGCGCCACGGCGTGGACGTGTGGTCCACCGATCTGGACGCCGTCATCAACGATCCTTCCGTGGACGTGGTCTTTGACGCCTCGATGACCAGCCTTCGGGCTGCCACCTTGAAGAAGGCAATGGCCGCCGGCAAACACATCTTCACGGAGAAGCCGACGGCGGAGACACTGGAAGAGGCCATTGAGCTGGCCCGCATCGGCCGCGAATCCGGCGTCACGGCGGGTGTGGTGCACGACAAGCTGTACCTGCCCGGTCTGGTCAAGCTGCGCCGCCTGGTGGATGAAGGCTTCTTTGGCCGGATCCTCTCCATCCGCGGCGAGTTCGGCTACTGGGTCTTCGACGGGAACACCCAGGCCGCCCAGCGCCCGTCGTGGAACTACCGCAAGGCAGACGGCGGTGGCATGACCACCGACATGTTTTGCCACTGGAACTATGTGCTCGAGGGCATCATCGGGAGGGTCAGGAGTGTCAGCGCCAAGACCGCCACGCACATCCCGGCCCGCTGGGACGAGGCCGGCAACAAATACGAGGCCACGGCCGACGACGCCGCCTACGGCATCTTCGACCTCGAGACCCCGGCCGGCGACGCCGTGGTGGGCCAGATCAACTCCTCCTGGGCCGTGCGCGTGTACCGCGACGAGCTGGTGGAGTTCCAGGTGGACGGCACGCACGGTTCCGCCGTCGCCGGCCTGCGCAAATGCGTCTCCCAGCAGCGCGCCAACACACCCAAGCCGGTCTGGAATCCGGATCTGCCCGTAACCGAGCCCTTCCGCGAGCAGTGGGCCGAGGTCCCCGCCAACGCCGACCTGGACAACGGCTTCAAGCTGCAGTGGGAGGAATTCCTGCGCGACGTCGTCGCCGGGCGCGAGCACCGCTTTGGCCTACTCTCCGCCGCTCGCGGTGTGCAGCTGGCCGAGCTGGGCCTGAAGTCCTCAGCTCAGCGCCGCACGCTGGACATTCCGGAGATCGTGCTGTGAGCGCCGAAGCTGCCGCAACTGGGGCTCGCGCCGCACCGGCGTCCGCCGTCGGAGCCCGGAACCGTGCCGCAACAGGTCCCAGCGTCTTCCTGCCGGCGGGCACGGACGCCAGTGGCGCCGTCGCGCTCGAAGAATTGGTGCTGAACCAGCCCGGTCCCTGGACCAAACCGGCCGGGCTAATCCGCTCCCGCAAGGTTTATGCCGCGGCGCATGTCACACCAAGGGCGCTTGGCAACAACACGCCGGGCGCCCCGGCGGACATCGACTGGGACGCCACGCTGGCCTTCCGGCACGAGCTGTGGAGCTGGGGCGTTGGCATTGCCGACGCCATGGACACCGCCCAGCGAGGCATGGGCCTGGACTGGGCCGCCACCCGCGAGCTCATCCGCCGCAGCGCCGCCGAGGCCGCAGGCATCGCCACCCCGGAGCGCACGATCCGCGACCTGCTGGCCTGCGGTGCGGGCACGGACCAACTCGACCCGGCCGCCGTTGAGCCCGGCCCGGAGGGCCTGGAGAGCGTGCTGGCCGCCTACCGCGAACAGATCGCGGTAGTGGAGGAATCCGGGGCCAAGGTGATCCTGATGGCCTCCCGGGCACTGAGCCGCGTGGCCAGCGGCCCGGCGGACTACCTGCACGTGTAC
>JBBRKU010000029.1:0-9910 GCA_038231735.1 Actinomycetales bacterium
AGCAGGATCAGAGCGCCGACGCCGGCCAGCAGCGCAACGGCCGCGCCGATCCCCAGGGACCACCGCGCGCCGAACTCGGTGGCGATCCAGCCGATCAGAGGGGCCCCGATGGGCGTGCCGCCCTGCAGCACCACCATGTACACCGCCAGCACGCGACCGCGCATCACCGGATCCGTGGACAGCTGGATGCTGGTGTTGCAGGCATTCATGAAGGTCAGCGCGGCCAGCCCCACCGGTACCAGGGCGATCGCGTAGAGCCAGTAGCCGGGCATCACCGCACCGCGGCTACCCCCGTAAAGACGCCGAAGGCCAGCACGCCGCCCACCACATAGCGCATCCGTGTTCCCTTGCGCCGCGCGGCCAGCAAAGCGGCAGCGAGCGTTCCCACGGCCATGACCGAGCCCAGGAGGCCGTACTCGCCTGCACCCTTGCCGAATACGGAGCTTGCCATCAGGGCGTTGGTGATCTGGAAGTTCATGCCGAAGGTGGCCACCAGACCCACCAGGACCATGATCATCATCAAGTCCGGCCGCTGCCGGATGTACTTCAGGCCCTCCCGGATCTGGCCTTTCCCCCTGGGTGGGCGGGCGATGGGATGCAGCTCATGCTCGCGCATCCGCAGCAGCGAAACCAGGACGGCGGCAAAGCTTGCGGCGTTGAGCAGGAAAGCTGGCCCGGTGCCCATCCAGGCGATCAGCAGGCCGGCCACACCGGGGCCGGCCAGGCGCGCGAGGTTGAAGGAGGCGCTGTTAAGGGCGACGGCGTTCGGCACGTCATTCTCTTCGACCACCTCGGAGACAAATGCCTGCCGGGACGGGGCATCGATGGCACTGGCCACCCCCAGCGCCAGGGCCAGGGCGTAGACGTGCCACAGCTGGACGGTGTGGGTGACCACCAGCACGCCCAGCAGGAGCGCACACAGGCCCATGGCCGATTGGGTAAACAGGAGGACCTTGCGCTTGGACAGGCGGTCGCCCAGCAGGCCGGCGTAGGGACCCAGGAACAGGATCGGCAGGAACTGCAGCCCCGTGGTCACCCCCACGGCGGTGCCTGAGTGGTTTGTCAGCACGGTCAGGACCAGCCAGTCCTGGGCCACGCGCTGCATCCAGGTCCCGATGTTGGACACCAGGGCGCCGGTGATCCACAGCCGGTAGTTGTAGACGCTCAGCGCCCGGAACATGTTCTTCATTTGGCGCTCATCTGCTGCAGGATCCGCGCGGCCTGGCGGAGTACTGCGCGTTCCTCCGGCTCCAGTGCGGCGACGCGCTGGGCCAGCCAGGCGGTGCGCCGGGTCCGGGCATCGGTCAGCGCAGCCAGCCCCGCGGCCGTGATTTCGACCAGGATCTGCCGGCCGTCCGTGGGGTGGTCCTTCCGGGCCACCAGCCCGGCGGCCTCCAAGGCATTGACAATGCGTGTCATGGAGGGGGCCTGCATGTGCTCACGGTCGGCCAGTTGGCGCAATGTCATCGATGTCTGCTGAACACCGGCCAGGACCGAATATTGCCCGGGGGAAACTGCGTCACCGCTGGCCTCCGTGCGGAGCCGGCGCGAGGTGCGCATGACGGCGATCCGGAGTTCGACGGCCAGGGGCGCCGGCGGGATGCTCTTGGTTCCAGATTTATGACCCGCGGCACCGATGGCCGGGCCTTTTGTTTCGCTAGTCGCCACTGTCATCCGCTCAGTTTTTAAGTTCACCGGCTGCTGGCACCACAGCCATATACTTAGCCTAAGTCATTACCTTTGCTAAGTACATTGCTTCCACGAAACAAGAGTGGCTGTACACCTGAATCCACAGGCACACTTTCGCCGCGTTATCAAAATGTGACTATTGGAAGCCTGTCCGGTACTCTGTACCAAGCGCCAACTCCAGCCACAAATGGCTACCTGGCGCCCTTGGACGGTTCGCCGAGCTCTGCCGCCGCCCAGGTTCCGTTCGAAAGTGGCAGAGGCGGGGGACCCATATTTTGGGCTTCCAGGTGAAGCCCTCGGGGTTAAGCCACCCGGTCCGGAGCGCCGCTTTTGCGTCGCAGGACCGTGTGGCCGGATGCTCTCATCCGAATCCGACAGCTTACCTCGCAGGCGTTGAGAGAGGCACACCCATGTCCAGCAACGCCCAGCACGGCCGCCGTCGTGCAAAACCGGTCCGCCGAAAATCCGCCGTCCGCCAGCTCTGGGAAGCAGCACCGAAGCCGGGCACCGCGGGTCAGCGCGTGGCAGCGGTTGCGGCCGCCGGAGTCCTGCTGGTTGGTATGGGCGTTTCGGATAAGGCACCGAACAACGGTTCCGCGGAGCCGGCGGCCAATGCCCAGGCGTCCGCGATCTCCGTCCCCAAGGACGTTGCCATGTCCTTCACCCGCACCGCTGTGAAGTCGACCGGCGGCAACGGCGCCGCCGCCGCCCCCTCGGTGGGCAGCACGTCGTCGGGCGTGAAGAGCCTGGGCGCCGGCGGCGGCGAGGTCGACGATCCCACCGGCGCGAAGGCGTACGCCGCCACCCAGCTGGCAGCGTTCGGCTGGGGCCAGGACCAGATGAGCTGCCTGCTGCCGCTGTGGAACCGCGAGTCGGACTGGACGACCACGGCGGAAAACCCCTCCAGCCAGGCCTATGGGATCGCCCAGTCGCTGCCGGCGGAGAAGATGAACAGCGTGGGCGACGACTGGAAGACGAACTACCAGACGCAGGTTAAGTGGGGCCTGGGCTACATCAAGGATCGCTACGCCTCCCCGTGCGGTGCCTGGCAGCACGAAACCTCCATCGGCTGGTACTAGGTGCGCCGGATCCGCCGGACGTGTCCGCCCGCATCAATGGGCGGAACAAAGTCACCCACCAGCTCCCGGATCCACCACAGCCCGGTCGCACGCCATTCCGCCCAGCTGGAATACCGGTAGCGGAACAGCCGCGCCCGGACCCATCGCGGTGGCTCGCCGCCAAAAGGATCCACCCGCAGCAGCCGCAGGGTAGGACGATCCGCGGCCAGCAGCCGCTGCAGCAGCGGAACAAACCAGTCGAATCCGGGCGAGCCCAGGGCCAGGAACCACATCAGCCAGTCCAACCGCAGGTGATAGGGCGCAAACTGGCGCGGCATCCGCCCCGGATCGCCGGGTTTGCCCTTGAACTCGTACTCGCGCCAGTGCGCACCCGGGCCGGGATCGTCGTCGTCCGTGCCCTCGATGACCACCTCATTGCGCCGCCGGGTGATGTGCCCGAACGCCCCATAAGCATTGCACAGGTGCCAGCGATTGAAGCTGGCGTTCATCAGCTGCCGGTGCGAGAGCAGGTTGCGCGCCGGCCAGTAGCTGAGAATCAGCATTCCGACCGTCATGGCCAGTACGACGGCGGTAAACCAGACCGGCGTCGTGGCGGAGTATCGGACGTCCGCGGGGATTGCCGGCAAAACCGCGTGCGCCGACTGGTCCCCGAGCGCGGAAAACGCCAGCAGGATGGTCAGGGCGTTCAGCCACGCAAAATTCCCGGAGATCACCAGCCAGAGCTGCGTCGCGATGATGATAGCTGCGGCAACGCTGGCCACCGGCTGCGGCGCGAACAGGAAAAACGGCACAATCAGCTGCGCGAAGTGGTTGCCCGCCACCTCCACCTTGTGCAGCGGCTTGGGCAGGTGGTGGAAAAACCAGCTGGCCGGGTTGGGCATGGGCTGCGTTTCGTGATGGTAGTACAGTGCCGTGAGGTCCCGCCAGCAGCTGTCCCCCCGGATCTTGATCAGTCCGGCACCGAACTCCAGCCGGAACACCAACCACCGGATCAGCCAGATCACCGTCACCGGCGGGGCCACCTCATTGGAGCCCAGGAACGCGGTGAGGAAGCCGGCCTCCAGCAGCAGGCTTTCCCAGCCGAAACCGTAGAACACCTGGCCGATGTTCACAATGGACATGTAGCCGATCCACAGCAGCCCGAATACGGCCATCGGCAGCCAGGGCGGGCCGAGCTGCGGCAGGCCCGCCACCAGGGCGGCCGCGAGCGCGGCGCCTAGCCAGGACAGCGCCATCAGGGACCGGTCCGAGTAGTGCCACCGGAAGATGGTGGGTACGCCACGGCCGGCGATCCGGGCCAGGTACTTCGGCGCCGGCAGCAGTCCTTTTTCGCCCAGCAGCGGACGGAACTGGGCCGCGGCGGACAGGAACGCGATGAGGTACACCGCGGCAACACCTCGCTGGAGGACCTGCCGTGCAAACTCGTACCCGATGGCATCGAAGGACCACGTCATGGCACTTTCCACGCTACGGCTGCACGCTCGCCGGGGCAATGGTCCGGCCTGCCACGCCCGTCACCTCGCCCCGTCAGAGAGCGCACAGGCGCAGCACAGCTTCAACCTATTCCCCGCATAAACCGGCGGGCGAATGTTGATGCATGACCCTCACAGCCAGCCCCCACAGCAGCGCCGGCGCCGCGACTGCGGAACCCGTTCACGCCGGCCCCCCGGGCACCGACGATCACGGCCCCGCCGGCGCCCCGGCCCGACGCTCCCCGGTGGACACCCGGACCTTGGCTCCCGTGCTGGATATCTGCATCCCGGTTTTCAACGAGGAGCGGAATCTGGAGTCCTGCCTGCGCCGGCTGCACGCGCATCTGGGCTCGAATTTCCCGCACAGTTTCCGGATCACCGTGGCGGATAACGCGAGCAGCGATTCCACCCTGGCCACCGCGGATCGGCTGGCGCGCGAGCTTCCCGAGCTCGTCGTGGTGCATCTTGGCCAGAAGGGCCGCGGGAATGCGCTGCGACAGGTCTGGCTCGCCTCAGACTCCCCCGTGCTGGCGTATATGGACGTCGATCTGTCCACCGACCTGGCGGCGCTGCCTCCGCTGATCGCCCCGCTGCTGTCCGGGCACTCGGACATTGCCGTGGGCACCCGGCTGTCACACGGCTCCCGCGTGGTCCGGGGCGCCCGGCGCGAGTTCATCTCGCGCTGCTACAACCAGATCCTGCACTCGACCCTCGGCGCGCATTTCTCCGATGCCCAGTGCGGCTTCAAAGCGATCCGCGCGGACGTGGCCACCCGGCTGCTCCCGCACACCACGGACACGGCGTGGTTCTTCGACACCGAGCTGCTGGTGCTGGCCGAGCGCTGCGGACTGCGCGTCCACGAGGTGCCCGTCGACTGGACGGATGACCCGGATTCGAGCGTTGACATTATTCCGACGGCGATGGCGGACCTGCGCGGGATCGTCCGGCTGATGCGCGAGCTGGCGGGCGGCCGGATCCCGGTTGCGGAGCTCCGCGCGGCCCTGGGCCGCGGCCCGCTGGCTGCCCGGGGCCTCCCCCAATCTGCGGGTTCCTCCGCCGCGGGTTCCGCCCCGACAGGTTCCGCGCCGACGGCACGGGGCCAGCTGTTCCGCCAGCTGGTGCGCTTCGGCGCGATCGGCGTCGTCTCCACGCTGGCGTACCTGCTGATCTTCCTGCTCTGCCGCGGTTTCCTGGGCGCGCAGGCGGCCAACTTTATCGCCCTGCTGAGCACCGCCGTCGGCAATACCGCCGCCAACCGCCGCTTCTCCTTCGAGGTGCAGGGCCGCAGCCGCGCCGCCCTGCACCAGCTCGAAGGCCTGATCGTCTTCGGCATCGGCCTGGCACTGACCTCCGGAGCCCTGGCGCTTCTGAACGGCTTCGGCCCGCCGCACCGCACGGTCGAGATCCTGACCGTGGTCGGCGCCAACCTGGCCGCGACCCTAGTCCGCTTCCTGCTTTTCCGGCACTGGGTCTTCAGAAGGCGCCCCGGTCCAGCTTCCGCGGCCGCCGCCGTTCCCGTTTCCGTTTCCGAACCCACAGCTCCCCCGCTTCAGGCGTCGCCGGGCGCCGCAACCGAAAAGGCCACCTCATGACCATCTTCTTAGCCCCCGGACAATCCCCTCAGCCCGCCACGACTGCCGACCGGCCCGGCACCTCCCCGGATACAGGGACGGCCGACGACGGCGCCGGCGGCTCGCGCGGCTGGCAGCGGCTGGCCTTCGGCCGGCAGGCGCGCTGGGTCCGCCCGTCGGCGGCCGGAATGCTGCTGCTGACCGCCGTGCTGTATCTGTGGAACCTCACCGCCTCCGGCTATGCGAATAGCTTCTACGCCGCCGCCGTGCAGGCCGGCACCAAGAGCTGGACCGCGCTGCTGTTCGGTTCGCTGGATGCCGGCAACGCCATCACCGTGGACAAACCGCCGGCCTCGCTTTGGATCCCTGCGCTGCTGGGCAGGGTCTTCGGATTTTCCTCCGCCACCGTGCTGGTGCCGGAAGCGCTGATGGGGGTGGCCGCCGTCGGCGTGCTGTACCTGGCCGTCAAACGCACCGCCGGCCCGGCCGCCGCGCTGATGGCCGGTGCCGCGCTGGCCCTGACGCCGGTGGCCGCGCTGATGTTCCGCTTCAACAACCCGGACGCGCTGCTGACGCTGTGCCT
Source organism: Actinomycetales bacterium (assembly GCA_038231735.1). Lineage (GTDB taxonomy): Bacteria > Actinomycetota > Actinomycetes > Actinomycetales > Micrococcaceae > Arthrobacter_M. Next base: position 6,395 of record JBBRKU010000029.1, read on the forward strand.
GGTGGTGGCCGCCTATGCCACCCTGCGCGCCGTCGAAAGGGCCGGCTGGAAATGGCTGGCGCTGGCCGGGGCCGTCCTGGGGCTGGCGTTTCTGACAAAGATGCTGCAGGGTTTCCTGATCATCCCCGGACTGGCGCTGGCCTACCTCTGGGCCGCGCCGGCCGGCTGGGCAAAGCGGCTCCAGCACCTGGCCGGCGCCCTGCTGGGCCTGCTGATGGTTGCCGGCGGCTATGTGGCACTCTTTGAGCTGACCCCGGCCGCCGACCGCCCCTACATGGCAGGTTCGCAGACCAACAGCTTCCTTGAACTGACCTTCGGCTACAACGGCCTGAGCCGGCTGACCGGCTCCGACGGCGGCGGGGGCGTTGGCAGGGGCGGCGGCGGGCTGGGCGGCAACGCGGCCTTTGGCGGTGCCACCGGCATCCTGCGCATGTTCGGCACCACGTTCGACGGCGAAGTCTCGTGGCTGCTGCCCGCGGCTCTGGTGCTGCTGGTGGCCGTCATCTGGATCACCCGGCGCCAGGCGCGCACCTCGCCGACCCGGGCCGCGGCGATCCTCTGGGGCGGCTGGCTGCTGGTCACCGCGGGAATTTTCAGCTTCATGTCCGGTATCATCCACCCCTACTATGCCGTCGCCCTGGCCCCGGCCATCGCCGCCCTCGTGGGGATCGGCGCCGTCGAACTGTGGCGCCAGCGCAGGCACCTGGCCGCCCGGCTGACCCTGGCCGCCGTCGTGCTGAGCAGCTCCGTCTGGTCCGCCGTCCAGCTGGGCCGCGACGCGACATTCCTGCCGTGGCTGAAGGTGCTGGTGGTGGTGCTCGGCATCCTCGCCGCGCTGGGAATCGGCTTCGGCGTCGACCGGTACCGCCGCGGGGCCGCTGCCGTGGTCATTGTCTCCGTCCTGGCGGCTGGATTGGGCTCGACGGCGTGGACCGTCGCCACGGCGGGGGTGGCACACAGCGGCTCAATTCCGGTCTCCGGACCCGCCTCCGCGGCCTCCCTGGGCAGCGGTTTCGGCGGCTTCGGCGCTCTGGGCGGGCGCGGCTTCCGCGGCGAGCGTCCCTCCGGGGCAACCGATGCCGGGGGACCGGCCGGCCAGGCGGGCCAGGCTGGGCCCGGCGCCCTCGGAGGTACCGGCGTCCAGGGCGACCCAGGTTCCATGGGCGAGGCCAACACCGCGGTCACGGCCCTGCTGAAAACCAGCACCGCCAAGTGGTCGGCGATCGTCTCCGGTGCCACCGAGGCGGCATCGCTGGAACTGGCCTCCAGCACCTCGGTCATTTCGCTGGGCGGCTGGAACGGCAGCGATCCGTACCCGACGCTGGACCAATTCAAGTCCATGGTCGCGGCCGGTGACATCGGCTATTACATCGCCGGCGGGCAGGGTGGCGGCGGCTTCGGCGGGCAGGGAGGCGGAAGCCAGGGCGCCTCGAGTGTTTCGGCCTGGGTTACCGCCAACTTCACGGCGCAGACCGTGGGCAGCGCCACCGTCTACAAGCTGACCAAGTAGGTCCCGACCGACCTTTGCTAGCGGAGCGTCTTCCTCTGCCGGCTTTGGAACGCATAATATTCCGACGATGGCCGCAGCCATATGAGCACGGCCGCGCCGATCCCGATGGCCAGGATGATCAGCGGAAGAATGAGCTGCATGGCACCGATCTGCAGGCCGTTCGCGGCGCTCTGGGCCCAGGACACCGGCACCGACAGCAGCGAAAAGCCTGCCAGTACCGTGCCCACGATCCGGGCCCACTTCCGGCCCTGGTGGTTCTTCCATGCCATCCAGAGCCACAGCAGGATACCAACGACCGCGGAGAAAACAGCGGTGGCCAGGGCGAAGGAGTGGGACATGCTGATGATTTCGGGGGTCATGTTGGGCATGTTTTTGAGCTTCGCCGTGACCTCGGTCATCTGCGAATCGAAGGTCACCATGTTGTAAAGGAGACCGATAGCGGTCACCGCCGCCCCGGCGAGCATCAGCCGGACGGCATTGGTGAGGGTGGCGGGACGGTCAACGGGTGCCGGCGGCGGGCCGTCAAAGGGCGACGGGTAGGACGGCATCTGGTACGAAGGCGGCTGGTTGGCTTGCGTCTGGTACGGCTGCGTTGGGAATGACGGCGGCTGATCGGGTTGCGTCATGGACAGAGCCTAACCGAGCCGCGCGGATTTACTACCCCACGACGCCGTACAGCCGGTCGCCCGCATCGCCCAAGCCGGGCACGATGTAGGACTTCTCGTTCAGCCGCTCATCGATGGAGGCCAGGACGATGGTGACATTCTTGCCCTCCAGCTCTTCGCGGAGCCTGGCCAGGCCCTCCGGAGCGGCGAGCAGGCAGATGCAGGTGATGTCCGCGGCGCCGCGGGCAAAGAGGAACTTGATGGCCTCGCGCAGCGTCCCGCCGGTGGCAAGCATCGGGTCCAGCACGTAAACCTGGCGGCCGGTCAGGTCATCCGGCAGGCGCTCGGCATAGGTGATCGCCTCCAGCGTCTCCTCATTCCGGGCCATCCCCAGGAAGCCGACCTCCGCCGTCGGCAGCAGCCGGGTCATGCCCTCTAGCATGCCCAGCCCCGCGCGCAGAATGGGAACCACCAGCGGTGTGGGCTTGACCAGCCCGGTTCCGACGGTGAAGGTCACCGGCGTCTCGATATTGACAGGCTCCACCCGGACGTCGCGCGTGGCCTCGTAGGCCAGCAGGGTGACCAGTTCCTCGGTCAGCAGCCGGAAGATCGGCGACGTGGTGTTTTTGTCCCTCAGGACCGTGAGTTTGTGGGCAACAAGCGGATGGTCCGCAACGAGAACGCGCATAGCTAAAAACTACACTGGCGGCTTCGCTGACCGAAACCCGGGCGGCCGGGCTGACCGGCTGCCGTTCCGGCGCCCTCCCGGCGCCCTCCCGGCGCCCTGCCGGTTGCCGTTCCGGCCGCCCTGCCACCCAGGTAGCGGGAGGCAGGCCATTACGATTGGGCTATGAGCCCGGACGATCCGCAGCATCTGAAGTGGATGGGGCTTGCCCTGGACCAGGCAAGGCTGGCGCTGGACACCGCGGACGTGCCGATCGGCGCCGTCGTCGTTGGTCCCGGCGGCGGGATCATCGGCGCGGGCCGCAACGAACGCGAGGCGACCGGGGATCCGACGGCGCACGCGGAGCTGGTGGCCATCCGGCAGGCCGCGGCCGCCCTAGGCAGCTGGCGGCTGGATGGCTGCACGCTGGTGGTGACGCTGGAACCGTGCACCATGTGCGCCGGGGCCATCGTGCTGGCGCGGGTGCCGCGGGTGGTGTTCGGCGCCTGGGACGAGAAGGCCGGGGCGTCCGGCAGCGTGTTTGATGTGCTGCGCGAGCGCCGGCTCAACCACTGGGCGGAGGTCTGCTCTGGCGTGCGCGAGGACGAGTGCTCCGCGCTGCTGAAGGACTTCTTCGCCGCCCACCGGGCAGGCTAGACCCCATCACCGGGCAGGCGAGACCGGTCACCGGACAGGCTAGACCGGCCTGGACCAAGGCCCGGCAGCTTCCATCTCCC
>JBBRKU010000030.1:0-9851 GCA_038231735.1 Actinomycetales bacterium
TGGGAAAGCGTGGCGGACAGCGAGTTGGCGGACGGCAGCTGGCTAGCCTCAATGTCCGCGTACTGCACCGAGTTATAGGCTGAAAAGCCGATCGAACGGAACGCGCCACTGCAGACAAACAGGGCGAAAATGAGCGGCTGCGGGGTACCGGCCGTCAGCATGGCACAGAGCACGAACGTGGCGGCCGAGCCGGTGGCGGCGAACACCAGCACGGGCTTGAAGCCGTAGCGGCGGATCAGCGGCGTGGTGGCGGGCTTGATGCCCAGATTTCCGATGAACACCGCCGCCACCATCAGCCCGGACTGCAGCGGGCCCCAGCCGAACCCGTCCTGGAGCATCAACGGTAGCAGGAACGGCACCGAGCTCACCGTCAGCCGGTAGACAAAGCCACCGGTTGCCATCGCGCGGAAGGTCCGCACCCGGAAGACCCGAAGGTCAAAGAGCGGATTCCGGGCCCGGTGCATCCAGGATGCCGCCCCCGCCAGCGCCAGAAGTCCCGCCGCCAGGCTCGCCACCGCCAGGGCCACCGGTGAACTGCCGCTGACCAGCTCCAAGCCGATCACCAGGGCCGCAATCCCGAACGTCGTTCCTGCCATTCCCACCCAGTCGAGCCGGCGGTTTGGTGCGCCGGGGCCGTTGCGGACCAGGCGCAACGCCACCACAAACGCCGCCAGGCCCAACGGAATGTTGACCAGGAAGATCCAGTGCCAGGACAGATAAGTGGTGAAGAATCCGCCGATCAGCGGTGCCAGCACCGGCGCCACCAACCCGGGCCAGGTGAGGTAGGCGATGGCCCGCAAGAGGTCGGTTTTAGGCGTTTCGCGCAGCACCACCAGCGAGCCGACCGGCACCATCATCGCTCCGCCAAGACCCTGCAGGATCCGGCTCAGCGTCAGCAACTGCAGATCCGGACTCAGCGCGCACAGCAGCGAGGCCACGGTGAACACGGCAATCGCCAGGCAGAATATCCGCCGGGCACCGAAACGCTCCGCCAGCCAGCCGCTCAGGGCGATGAAGACCGCCACCGTCACCAGATAGGCCGTCATCGTGATGCTCACGTCCGAGGACGCAACACGGAAGTCAGCCGCAATACTGGGGACCGCCGTCGTCAGCACCGTGCCGTCCAGGTTCTCCATGAAGAAGGTGGCGGCCACCAGCAGCGCAAGCCCGGGGCGCCAGGCGCCGTGCAGGGATCCCTCAGGCATGCGTCTCCTCAGCGGGTGGTGCGGATTGATTCTGCGTAGGATTTGATACTGCGTAGGGTTTGATTCTATGTAGCCGGAGCATCGGGCAGGCCGTGTTACCTGGTCCTGTCGGGCCTATGATCGGGCGGCGCCGCCCCGGACGCCACCTTCACCCTGGCCCGCGACCACTACGCCACGGAGGAACGCATCAAGGCCTCCGGGATGGCGTTCACCTTCCTGCGGGACACCCTGTACACGGACTTCCTGCCGCTCTTCGTCGACGACGACGGCGTCCTGCGGGGTCCCGCGGCGGACGGCGCGACCGCTTCGCTGACCCGGGCCGGCGTCGCCCGCTGCGTCTTCGCCATCCTGGCGGACACCGCACTCCACACCGGCGCCAGCTACGACCTGACCGGACCCGAGGACCTCACCTTGAGCCGGGCCGCCGCCATCATCTCCGCCGAAACCGGCCGCACCATCAGCTACCACGCCGAAACCATCGAGGAAGCCTACGCCTCCCGCGCCACCTACGGAGCCCGCCCTGGCAGGTCGACGCCTGGGTCAGCACGTACACCGCCATCGCCGCCGGCGAACTTTCCGGCCCGACGACGGCGGTCCAGGACCTGACGGGGACGGCACCACTGTCGCTGCGGGACGTTTTGCAAGCCCGTGGCGCGGCTGGTCCCGCTGCAGGGGGAAAGTGTGCTCGAAAAACTGATTGAGCAGGGCCTCGTGACTCCGGCTCCGAACAAGTCCCGGACCCTTCCGGGGCCGGTCAAAGCGAACAGAACGGTTAGCGACCTCATCGGCGAACAACGGCGGTGATCGTCTATCTGGACACGTCCGTCGTCGTGCCCCTGCTCATCGAGGGATCCTCCAGCGAGCGCTGCCGTCGTCTTTGGGCCGGCGCAGACGGTCTGGTCGCCACGCCGCTGCTCTATATGGAGGCCGGCGGCCCTGCATCAGGCATCGAGGATGGACCGGCTCAGCGCCATGGAGCTCGCACTAGCGGTACAGAACCTGGATGCCGTGTGGGGCAAGATTGGCCGGGTGTCGATTACGGACAGCCTCCTGTCCTCCGCGGCGGCTCTGGCCGGAACGTACTTCAATACGGCAGGACAGCCGGCTGGCGGATTCCTCCCGGAGATGCTGACCCGGCCGCTACGTCCGCTTGTCCACAACGCGCGCCCATGCTGGCACCGGCGTGCAACTGTCCGTAGGCTTGATCCATGTCGCAGCGAAAGAAGCCGCCCAGCAACAAGCGCTCTGCCAAGACCCAGCGCCGGCAGAACCGGCAGGAACGCTCCGGCACAGGCACGCTGGCGCACCGAGGCCTACCGCCCAAGGACCTGCTGGAGCGGATCAACGAAGCGGCCTCCTACGACCATCCGCTGCCACTGCTGGAGCTGGGCAGTTCCATCCTCTCCGCCCTGGACCCGCGCAGCATGAATCCGCTGATGCGCGGTGAGCATGACCGTCCGGACCGGGCAGGCTTCATCAACACGCTGCTTGCGACCCCGCTGCCGGAAACCCTTATGCTGCTTTCCGTGATCCACGCCCTGAGCGCCGACGAGCTGGAAAGGGCCCGGATCAGCCGGACCCTGCGAACGGAAACCACGGAGGCGGAGGGCCTGCTTGGCGAGTTTGCCGGCCTGCTCCCCTACCGCGCGGTGGAAATGAGCCATGTGCTGGGCGACGGCGACGACCTACTGCTGGGTGTGCGCACTCCGGACGGCGATGAATTCACACTGCTGATCTACATCGACCACAATATGGGCACCGTGGTCAAGGACGCCTATGCGATCCCGGAGCCGCTCGAGGATGTGGTGGACGGAATTCAGGACCGGGTCACGGATCCGGACACCCGCTGGGCGGATATCCCGCTGGCGGACGCCCGGGCCCGGATCGAGGAGGCCATCGAAACGGGCGCCATCACCATCCCGCCGCTGGAATCGGAGCAGTGGCCGGCCATCCGTCCGCTCACCGAAGCGGTACTGCGCCGGGCGCCGGCAGATGGCACCGGCCATCAGCGGCCGGAGTGGAGCGAGCCGCAGCTTCGGGAGCTGGCGGACAAGTTCTTTGCATCCAAGTACGCCAGCGGGCTGCCCGACGACGACGTCAACCGCGGTCTGTTGGAGAACATCCTGTGGTTCGGCACCGATTACGGCCCAGGGGACCCGATGCGCTGGAGTGCGACGGCGGTGGAAATCATCCTGGTGGACTGGGTCCCGCGCAAAATCGTGGCCCCGGCCTCGGAACTGCGGCCGCTGCCCGCGGTGTTGCGCGCCTTCGTGCGGTTCTGCCATGCCGAGCGGGGCATTCGAAACGAGCTCACGCGCGAGACGCTGGAGTCCATCGGCACTTACGAGCCGGAATACCAGCGGCTGATCAGGAGCAGACGCCGGCAGGGCCCGGACGCGCTGCTGGAAGCGATGGGCGCGCTGGGACCGCTGGGGGACGATGCCGAGGAGTACGAAGAGCGGGGTGGCTTCGGGGACTACGGGGACTCCGACGGCGGGGGCTTCGACGGCGACGATGATGCCGAGTTCGAGGACATGGTCCTGGCCGGATACCGGGAAATACTGCTGGAAGTCATCACCAGGGCGGTTGGAGGAGACGAGCAACTCGACAACCTGGACGATGCGCCGCTGCCCGATGAGGGATTCGATTGGACCGGCATTGCCGAGGACATCCATGGGCGGGTTTCAGAGGTGCTCCAGCTCTGCGACCGGGGCACCACCGAATTGCTCGACGTCGAGCACCGAACCGCCGCACGCCGCTTCCTGTCGCGGGTGGCGGCTGGAAATCCGGCGGTCTTCCGCCGCAAGGCCAGCGCCGAAATGTCCGCCGCCGCCGTCTGCTGGATCATCGCCAAGGCGAATGACAGTTTCGGATATTACGGCCGCGGAATCTATGTGAAGGATCTGATGGCAGTCTTCGGCGTGAGTAACGCCTCCCAGCGGGCCAGAACCTTCCTCGCCGCGGCCGGCATGGATGACGACAATCCGGACATGGAACTCGGTACCCCCGATCTGCTGGTTTCCCGGTTCCGGAGCCAGCTCATCACAATGAGGGACAGCTGCCGGGCGGCGCTGGGCGAATAGACGCCGCATCAGCGCGGCGGAACGGCACCAGCTAGGCCCAGGCATGGGGGCGGACCGGCGGGAACCGGGCAACCCGTTGGATTCACGCCATTCCTGGATCCATTCGGGTAAGAGCAGATCCACCGGCGGCTGGCCCAGTTCGGCGAAGATCTCGGCGTTGCCAACCGGCCCTCGTTTGGTGGCCAGACGGGTGGCAATGTACGCACGGGCATAGATTTCTCAGTCAGAGACCATGCGCTGCTCAAAGTAGATGGCCTTGTCGTCGACGCCCAGGATCTTCGTCTCGATGGTGTACTGCTGCCAGAGCTGCAGCGATTTCCGAAAGGCAATCGTTTCCGCGTTGACCACCGGGTTCCAGCCGTTGCGCCGCATCTTGACCCAAACGCCGCCGCGGACCATCAGGTCGAACCGGCCCAGGTTCATCAGGGACAGATACATGCCGTTATTGACATGCCTTGCCATGTCGATGTCCGTCGGCAGGACCCGCATGGGCAAGGACGAAACTCCCCAGCTGGTCAGGCGGGACCGGTGGCCGGAGCGGAACAGCTGGAGCAGCGTACGCAGGAGGAGGTGCATGCAGACTATATTACCCGTCAGTAACTTCCCGCCTCGTCCCCCAGATTTCCTGAACCGGCTGCCGTCGCCGCAGGGCTACCACGACGGCTTATAGGGTGGCGAAGTAGATCCAGACACCGACAATCCAGGTGCTGCCGGCGATGACCGCGAAGCCAAATTCGGCGAGGATACCCAGGCCCGTCGCCTTGAGCGCTGCCAGCCTCGACGAAACGGCCGGCCGGAACCGACGCTGCCGGGCCAGCTCGCTGAGGAAGAGACCGAGGGCAAAACCGATCAGCAGCCCCAGCACGGGAACCACAAAGAAACCGATTGCGCCCAGCAGCAGCCCGGCCACCACGGAGCGGCCCGGAATCTGGCGCTTCTTCATCGTACGCCCGGTCAACACGGCGCCGGAGAGCATTCCCGCGAGCAGGAACACCAGACCGACCGCGAAAACCAGCCAGCCAATCGGCTGTCCGACCGCGAGCGCCCAAGCCAGCAGGCTCACCGCAATCAGAATACTGCCCGGCAACACCGGAATGATGATCCCCACGGAGCCCACAAAGATCAGCAGGCCGCAAATGACGGTCCAGGTCAGCTGAGCATCCACCCGGCCAGTCTGCCACGCGCCGAAGCCCCCTGGCAGCAGTCATGCGACCTGGGGGCTTGGGGCTGTGAACAGTGGAGGTGGCCGCCGTGCGGGCGGTCTTGCCATGCCGTTGGCCGGTGGGCCAAGCGGATGGATCCTCACCGAATGTCGCTTGTGGCTTGTCCGGCTTGGTATTGATTTCAACAGAAGTCCGACAATGCGTGCAATAGACGGCCGGAATGTTGGACAATATGATCAATACGATTGATCCTGACCCATCGGGGAGTAGTCATTTTGCCGAATCTCGACGCGACCGACCGCCGGATCCTCCTGGCCCTGGACGACGATCCGCGCCTGCCCGTGATGCTGCTGGCCCAGAAACTCGGGCTGGCCCGGGGAACCGTTCAGACCCGGCTGGAGAAGCTGGCCGGCAGCGGGGCACTGCGCCCCAACAGCAGCCGCATCACTCCGGCTTCCCTGGGCCGTGGTGTTGGAGCAAGCGTCCGGGTCGAAGTGGACCAGCACCATCTCAGAGAGGCCATCGACGGACTTAGGCGTATCCCGGAAGTGCTGGAATGCTTCGCTCCGGCCGGGGACACTGACCTCCTTGTCCGGGTGGTGGCCCGGACGCCGGATGATCTGTACCGTGTGAGCGAAGAGATCCGGTTATGTCCGGGCATAGTGCGCACTTCCACCAGCATGTTCCTGCGCGAGCTGATTCCCTACCGGATGACCGGACTCCTTGAGGCGGACTGATGCGGACTGAGGCGGACTTAGTCGACGCCCTTGATCTTGACCACGAACACGGCGCCCAGCAGACCGATCACGGCGGCCACTATGTACAAGGTGACGTATCCGCCCATCAGCTTCACGAAGGGGAAGGCCACCAGTGGAGCCACCACTTGCGGCAGCGAATTGGCCACGTTGATGATGCCCAGGTCCTTGGCCCGGCTCATCGCGGAGGGAAGCACCTGGGTCAGCAGCGCGAAGTCGACGGCCAGATAGGCGCCGTAGCCGATCCCCAGGACGCTGGCGCCCACCAGGGCGCCGTCCCAGGTGGGAACGAGGGCCAGGATCAGGGACGCCACCGCGATGATGATTGAGGAGCCGATCACGAACGGTTTCCGCTTGCCGACGCGGTCCGTCCAGAGTCCGCCGATCACCGCGGTAACGAGCGTCGCGGCGGCATAGATGCCTGTCAGGATAAAGACGCCGAGGTTCGCATTCGGGTAGTGGACCACGTCCTGCAGGAAGAACAGCAGGTACAGCGTCACCAGGTGGTTGCCCAGGTTGACCAGGAATCGGGTTAGCCAGGCCCAGCCGAAGTCGGGATATTTCGCCGGCGAGATCCAGAATCCGCGGAAGAAAGCGGCCCAGTTGAACGGGGACCGCAGCGTCCGGTCCAGCTGCTGGTCCTTGCCGGCGAAGAGATACAGGAGCACGCATAGCGTCAGGGCTGCCGCACAGACCCAGTAGCCCGCCACAAAGTTCTTGCCGACCGCCGCGGCGATGGCGGCGCCCCCCACGATCCCCAGCACGGTACCCATCGAGGCCATGCCCCCGACGTTGCCGCGCTGGCGCACCGGTACCCGGTCCGGGACCGCGGCCGTGATGGCGGCGAGCGCGCCATTGCACCCCAGCTGGACCAGGCACCACAGCGCCGCCATAGCCGCGACCCCCGGGGCGCCGGCCAGCCCGATCAGCGCCAGCGTGCCAAGGATGGCCCCGGTCAGGACCCAGGGCACCCGGCGGCCGAGCCGGGAGGTGGTGCGGTCGGAGAAGGTGCCGAAGAGCGGGTTGGCCACCAGCGAGACGACTGCCCCGCACCCGGTGACCAAAGCCAGGATCGCCTCTTTATTGTGCGCGTCGAGGGCTTCGGCCTGGTTGCCGAGCAGCACCTGGATGGGCCCGAAGAATGCGACGTTGATGCCTATGTTGACCAGCACAACCGAGGTGATCCACAGCGGCCGCGCCCTGGCTGTCGGTTCGGCAAAGACGGAACCTGCCGGGGGTTCGCTGGTTGGGAGGCTTTCCGAGGACTGGCTCAGCGTCATCGCAGCCGCCCGTTCCCCGCTACGGCCACGGCAAGGACCCGTTCCCCACGAGCAATCATTCCAGTCTCCGTTCCCCAACAGCAGCTACCCAAAAGCAAGCGCCTACCAGCAACCGCCCCCCGATGGCAGCCGCCCCCACGGCAGAGGGACAGCCCGCTGATCTGGCACCAGCCTACCGGCGTCCGGGCGGATCAGACCCTTGTTTCCACGGGATCTTCAACGTCCCCAAAGGAGGGAATATTCTCCGGCCCGGGACGTTAATCAACATTGAGGCGCAGATCACTTCACCAGTTCGGCATAATTTGACGACAACGGCCCGGCACGCCATATACTTGTTTCACGAAAGCAACTAAATCCTGGTCCGGTCTCCTGCCGGTGCCGGTAGCACGGGCCAAAGAGCCCCGATAACTGCACAGACTTCCCATTTCATCGGAGCCACCTCATGACCCATGCGAGCGCACCAACCCGAAACAACCGCAAGGAACGGACGCCGGAACTCGGCCAGGCATTCACGCACCGTCAGATCATGACTGTGCTGGTGGGGCTGCTGCTGGGCATGTTCCTGGCCTCGCTGGACCAGACGATTGTCTCCAGCTCCATTTACACCATCTCCAATGACCTGGACGGGCTCTCGCTCCAGGCTTGGGCGACGACGGCCTACCTGATCACGTCCACGGTCAGCACCCCGCTCTACGGCAAGCTCTCCGACATCTTCGGCCGCCGCCCACTTTACGTCACCGCCATCACGATCTTCCTGGCCGGCTCCATCTATGCCGGCAGCGTGCACAGCATGGCCGAGCTGGCCGTGGCCCGCGGTATCCAAGGTCTGGGTGCCGGTGGCCTGATGGCCCTGGGTCTTGCGATCATCGGCGACATTGTGCCGCTGAAGGACCGCGGCAAGTACCAGGGCTACTTCATGTCAGTCTTTGGCGTCAGCTCCGTGCTGGGACCCGTCGTCGGCGGCTTCTTTGCCGGCTCAGCAAGCATCCTGGGCATCGACGGCTGGCGCTGGGTCTTCCTGATCAACATCCCGATCGCGCTGGCCGCGCTGGTGGTGGTGTGGATCTACCTGCACCTGCCCGCGAAGCACGTCAAACAGCGGATAGACTACTGGGGCGCCGCCGCCGTCTCGCTGGCGCTGGTACCGCTGCTGATCGTGGCCGAGCAGGGCCGCAGCTGGGGCTGGGCCTCCGGTGGATCCCTCCTCTGCTACGGCTTGGGCGCCGCCGGCGTCGTGCTCTTCCTCGTTGCGGAGAAGCTGGCCGGCGATTCGGCCCTGATTCCGCTGCGTTTCTTCAAGATCCCCGCGTTCGGCGTTTCCGCGCTGCTCAACTTCATCATCGGCATCGGCATGTTCGGCGCCATCGCGATGATCCCGATGTACCTGCAGCTGGTCAAGGGACTGACCCCCACCCAGGCCGGCCTGATGATGATTACCTTCACGGTGGGCATCCTGATCGGCTCCATCTCCAGCGGCCAGGCCATCTCCCGGACCGGCACGTACCGCATCTTCCCGGTTCTGGGCACCCTGATCCTGGCCGTTTCTGCCGCGGCAATGGGCCTGACCTTGGGCGTGGACACCTCCCTGCTGGTTCCCGGCGGCGTCACCATTGCCTTCGGCCTGGGCCTGGGCTTTTGCATGCAGCCGCTGACGCTGTCCATGCAAATGGCCGTTCCGCCGAAGGATATGGGCGTGGGAACCTCCACCGCCGCGTTCTTCCGCTCGATGGGCGGCACCGTGGGCACCGCGGTCTTCATCTCCATGCTGTTCAGCAGCGCCGGGGACAAGATCGCTACTGCGATGGGCAGCGCCAAGAGCGATCCGCAGTATCTAGCGGCGCTGAAGGACCCGGCCGTGCTGGCGGATCCGAACAACAAGAAGCTGTTCGACTTCTTCAAGAACGGTGCCAGCAATGACTCGCTGAATGATACGAGCTGGCTGCACCAAGCCAATTCCACCCTGACCTACCCCATCCGGGACGGCTTCGCCCAGTCAATCGATCTGGTGATGCTGACCGCGGCGGCCCTGGTGGCAGTGGCGTTCCTGATCACCTTCCTGTTGCCCAAGGCCAAGCTGACGGATTCGTCCCTGGTGGCCAAGGCGAAGGAAGAGGCTTCCGCGGCGCACTAGCGACGGTACGACGACGGCTGGACAGCCGCCGTCGTACCCGTTACCGGCCCAGCGCATTTTGGCGTGGTTGTTGGTCCGCTTAGTGCGGATGGCGACGGAAATGGCCGCCCTGATACCGGCGGAACAGTGGTTTTCAAAGTCATCGTTGTTGCCCAGTGGACCGGCCCCCGGCTCCGTGAATAATGTCGGTGGCCACCGGTAGCGTTTGCTTTATGAAGGGGCTTGAGGAGCCAA
>JBBRKU010000031.1:0-9745 GCA_038231735.1 Actinomycetales bacterium
GGAAGAGCACGCCGCGTTCAAAGGCGACGGCGGCATCCTCGGCGGTGAGGCCGGGACCGCTGTCCCGCACATCGATGGCGACGATGTCCGGCTCGCCCGGGTGCCACGAGCCGGACTGCGAGGCCGCGGGGGCCGCCGGGGCCGCCGGGGCCGCGGGGGCCGGCGTCGAATATTCCAGCCGGACCTGCAGCAGCAGCGGCTTTCCCGGCGGCGTGACGCGCAGCGCGTTGCCCACCAGCCCGTCGATGATCTGGCGCAGCCGCTGGCCGTCCGTGGCGACCAGCAGGGGCCCTCCGCCGGCGGGCCCCAGCTCCAGCCGGAGCTCCAGCGGCACGCCGGCCTGCGCCGCGCCGCCCCGCCATGCCGCCTCCACCTGCCCCAACAGCGCGGCCACATCGACGGGCTGCAGCTCCAGGACAAAGTCGTCCGCCTCCAACCGGGCCAGCTCCAGCAGGTCCCGGACAAAACCGTCCAGCCGGTCCGTCTCGGCCGCCAGCGTCTGCCCGACCTGGGTCATCTCCGACGGCGGGATCAGCCCGTCCACCATCGCCTCCGCATAGCCGCGCATCGCCGTCAGCGGGGTGCGGATCTCGTGTGAAATGGACAGCAGGAACTCCCGCTGCCGCCCCTCGCTGGCCAGCAGCGCGTGGTCCAGGGTGTTCACGGCCTCGCCCACGCCGCGCACCTCGGTAACTCCGAACGGCGCCAGCTGCACGCCGCGTTCCCCGGCCGCCATCCGGCGCGCGGCCGCCGCGGTCTTCACCAGCGGGCTGGAGAGCCGGCGGGCCAGCAGGGTCCCGGCCAGCACGGCGATCAGCAGGCCGACGGCGAGCGCCAGCAGGGTGCGCTGCAGTACCTGCGCGGAGGCCGCATTCACATCCGCCAGCGAGCGCGTCAGCACGATCCCGCCGCCGCGTTTGAGCACCCGCGCCTCCACCAGCAGCTGCGTGCCGCCGCCGTTGACGGTCTGCGAAATCTTCTGCCCGGACAGCACCCGCTGCACCTCCCCGGGGTTCAGGAGCTGGCCCGCGGCCCCGTTGACGGTGCCGTCCGGGGTGATGGTGGACAGCTCGTAGTTGTCCGGCCCAAGCAGGTGCCGCTCGCGTAGGTCCAGCGCCTGCGAGGCCACCGGGGTCGCGGCGAAGGCGTCGGCCTGCCGGGCGAGCTGCTGCTTGGCCTGCTCGACGGCGGCGCCCCGGATCAGCGGAAAGGCCACCAGCCCGGTGACCAGCACGGCCAGAACCGCGACGGCGGCCGTCACCAGGGTGATCCCGCCCGCCAGCGAGCGCAGCCACGGCCTCACGGCTCTCCATCCTTCACGACGCCCCTGCTATCCCGCATCCGCCGTCACGGACGGTCGGCGCTGGCGGTGTAGCCGACGCCGCGCAGCGTCCGGATCGGGCTGGCGTCCCCCAGCTTGGAACGCAGCTGGGCGATGTGCACGTCCACGGTGCGCCCAACAGTGTAGCTGGCCTGCCCCCAGACCGACGAGAGCAACTGCTCGCGGCTGAAGACCCGGCCCGGGGTGGCGAGCAGATACGCCAGCACGTCGAATTCCTTGGCTGTCAGCTCCACCGCAGAGCCGTCAACGCTGACGGTGCGGTTGTCCGGATCCAGCGCTACGGCCCCGACGCGCAGGACTTCGCTCCGCGGCCGCCCGGCGGTCCGGCGGAGCACCGCCTTGAGCCGGGTGACCAGTTCGCGCGGGGAAAACGGCTTGGTCATGTAGTCGTCGGCACCCAGTTCCAGACCGAGGAGCTTGTCCACCTCCTCGTCGCGCGCGGTGACAAAGATGATCGGCGTCCAGTCGTCCTGGGCGCGCAGCCGGCGGCAGACCTCGATCCCGTCTATGCCGGGCAGACCGACGTCGAGCACTATCGCCACCGGTCGCAAGCTCCGGATCTGTTCCAGCCCGGCTTCACCGGTGGACTCGACGTGCACGCCGAAGCCCGCGCGGCTGAGGTAGAGGCGCTGCACATCGGCGATCGCACGCTCGTCCTCCACGATCAGCACCAGCCCTCGGGCCGGCAGCGCGCCTGGCACCGTCGGTTGCTCCATGCCTCTATTGAACGCCCTGCAGGCGCCGGCAGGCGGTACGCCGCCCACACTTTACGTTGCTCTTACATTCACCGAACCCGCAGTGCATCCTGCTGCGCCATAGTGAAACAGTCACTTCACACAGAGCCGGACGCCATTCGGCAATCCGTCCGACAGTCCACGGGGATCAATAAGGAGAAATCATGAACACCATCCCAACAGGCTCCGCCAGCGCCAGCGAATCCGGGCCCGGCAGGCGATGGCGCACCCGCGCCGCCGCCACAGCGACCGGCGCCGTCCTGATCGGCACGGCGGTCTTCGGTGCGACGGCGGCGTCCGCGGCTGATCCGAGTCCGGCGCCTTCGGCGGGCGCGGCGTCGTCGAGCGCGGCGTCGTCGGGCTCCTCGGCAACAACCGGAGCCACGTCGTCGTCCAGCGCATCACCCAGTTCCGGAGCCGCCACCGACAAAGGGCAGGCCAAGCATCCATTCGTCCGCGCCCTGCGGCGTGAGTTGCGGATCGATATCCAGGGGAAATCCGGATTCGGAGATAAAGCACATGCGGTCGCGTTTCGTCTGATCAACCACACCGCTGCCTTCGGCAAACTGCCGGCCAATCTGCAGTCCGACCTGAAGTCCCTGGAGGCGGCCGCAGCCTCCGACCGTGACGGCGACGCGACGAAGATCAAGGACACGGCGCTCAACGGCGGTTACGGCGACCAGATCCAGAAGGAAGCCAAAGCTATCCAGACCAAGCTGGCCCAGGCTCCGGCAACAGCCAAGCCGTAGCGGTTTCCCTGCCGGATCAGCGGCGGCCGCGCTTCGGCGCGCGGGTCCTGCCGGGCTGGCTTCGTGTCCCTGCACCCTTTGAGCCGGCACCCTTTCCGCTGGCGCCCTTAGCAGCGGCACCCTTGGTTCCGCCACCCTTGGCACCGGCGGTCTTGGTCCCAGAGGTCTTCTCACCGCGGACCTTCTTCGGGGCGGCGTCCTGCTTGGCCTGGACCGAGGGTTGCCGGGAGCTCTGGGCGGACCGGCCGCGGATGATCCCGATGAATTCCTCGATCACCGGGTCAGTCTTCTCCGTCAGCCATGCCAGCCCGACCTGCGATTGGGCGACGCCCGTCACCGGACGGTACCGCAGGGCCTTCCGGTTGAAGTGACGGGCAACCGACATCGGCAGGATCAGGATTCCGATGCCGGCTTCCACCAGGTCCAGGGCTTCCTCGACGCTGTTGATTTCCGGCAGCGGCTTCCGCGTGCCGTTGCGGATTTCGTCGGAAATATCCCGCCATTCCGGGAAGAGTTCCGGATCCTGCAGAAGGTATTCCGCGGCCAGCTCCACGACGGGAACCTCGTCAAAGACCGCGATTTCGTGTCCCCGGGGCGCCACCACCACGGGGATCTCCTCATACAGAGGAATGATGCTCAGCCGGTCCTTATCCACCGGCAACCGCACCAGGGCCATATCCGCCCGGCCCTCATGTAGCACCCTGACCTGTTCGGCCTCGGAAACGGGGAACGAGCGCAGCGGGACATCCGGCATGCGCTCCTCCCAGCGGCGGATCCATTTGCCCGGTGTCGTCCCGGGCACAAAGCCGACGGTCAGGACACGGGTTTCAGGCACGTGCCCACAGTAGCGCACCCGGCCAGACCGGCGCCCCGTCAGCCGCTACCCTTGAATCATGAGTTCCGAACCGTCGCCCCAGTCCATGAAGTCCGAAACCGCCGCCAAGAAGCTGGGCATTTACCTGCAGGCGGCGCCCGCGGAGTTCCAGGAAAACGCGATCTCCCGCGAGGACTTCAAGGCACTGCAGGAGAGCCCGCCGGAGTGGCTTGAGGAGTTGCGCCGCACCGGTCCGCATCCGCGTCCGGTCGTTGCGCAGAAACTGAACGTCTCCATCGGTGGCCTGACCCGGTCTGGCATCACGGAACCGCTGACGACGGCGGACATCACCGCGCTGCTGCAGGCTCCGCCGGCGTGGCTGGTGACCGAACGCTCCGTCCATGCCAAGGCCCGCGAAGAGGCGAAACTGTCCAAGGAACGCGAGGCCGCCCGGCGCCCCAAGAGCCAGCCCGAAGCCTGATCCAAGAACCGGCCGGCGCTCCACGAACCGGCCCAGCGGTAGCAGGCCTGCGTGCGAAGCCTGTGTCCGAATTCAATGTGTCCGAATTAAAACGTGCATGCAATGCAGGCAGCGATTTCACTGCCAGCATTGCATGCACGTTTTAGTTTTAGCAGCAGCCTGTTCCCTGCGCCCGTTATCCCAGGCGCTCAGCTATTCCGAGTCAGCCTGCAGGATCTTGGCCGCCGTGTACTGCCCCATCCGGACCGCTCCGTCAACGTGCTGGTAGCCCTCGGCCGCCAGATCGGAGGAAGACCAGTAGATGGGACCGACGGGCTTGCGCTGATCCGCGCCATAGCGGTGAAGTCCGCCGAGGTCATAGCTGGAGGCATACGCACCGCGCGTCCACTCCTCGGAACCCCAGTCGGATTCGTAGTACACCACTGGGTTCAGCGCCTCGTCGCCCAGGAACGCGGCCAGGGACTGCAGAATTTCCTTCCGGCGGTCCTCGGAGTTGAGCCCGAAAGCGTAGTCAGCCTTCTCATCGGAGATGAAACCGACCAGGGTGCCGCGGGAATCGCCGTGGTTGGTGTTGTCGTAGACCTCCTGGACCAGCGAGGAGGCGCTGAATCCCGTACCGGAGAGCCCGTCGGCTCTCCAGAACGGCGTCTCATACACGGCGTGCACCTTGATGACCAGGCCCAGCGACTGGTGCTGGTGCATCTGGTGCTGGCGCCGGGGCAGCGGCGGGTCGAAGGAAACGCGAGAGTACAGGTTCGGCGGCACGGCCATGATGGCATAGCGTGCCGTGACCGTGGCGGCGTCGGAGATGACCGTGACGCTGCGGCCGCCAGTGCCGTCGTCGGCCGCTCCCGCTGTCCCGCCGGCAGCGGCCCAGCGGATGGTGCGGACCGGGCTGCCGAGAATGACGTCGTCGCCCAGCCTGGCCGCGAGCAGCTGCGAGACCTGCTGCATCCCGCCGATCACACGCTTATCCAGGATGAAGTCCTCGTCCACCAGGTTGGAGAAGGAGCCGGCGGAGGCCGCCATCAGCACCGCCTGCAGCACGGAGAACGCGTGCGCCGGTTTGGTGAGCATGCCGCCGGCGATGAACAGGCCGATGTTGTTGCAGGCTTCCTCGTCGCCGGACTGCTGCCGGAGCCAGTGGTGGAACGAGATGGTGTCCAGCTCGCGGGACTTGGGATGCGCCCATGGCTCCTCCGGGCCGATCTCCGCCGCGAGCCGGTCCAGCAGCGCGATCAGGCGGTTCATTTCAGCCTTGGTGTGCTCATTGACCGGGAACATCTCGCCGGAGTAGCGGGTGCGGGCACCGTCCGGGCCGATGTAGATGGATTCGCCGTCCCGGTAGCGTTCATAGGTCTTCAGGCCGAGATCATCCAGCAGCCCGATCAGCGCCGTTTGGTCCGGCGAGACCCACTGGCCGCCGATTTCCAATGTGGCGCCGTCAATGACGTTCGTCCAGGTCCGGCCACCGACCCGGTCGCGGGCCTCCAGCACGGCGACGCTAAGGCCCGCCTTTTTCAGTTCCCACGCTGCGGTCATGCCGGAGGGCCCGGCTCCGATGACGACGACGTCGCGTTCCAAAGTTTGCATTTCTTCCTCTCCGTGCGGTCCGTTCGTGACCGGACCCACTAAATGAATGACGTTCATTTAATTATGACTCTAACGGATGGAGCGCCATCAGGGAAGAGTGAAATGGAATAATCTCTTGGAGGCGCAGCAGCCCGGCCGGGCTGCCGAACGAGTAACTGGGGACATGTCATGACCGGAGCAGCAATTCCGAAGCGCCGCGCGGGCCGCCCGCCGAGCGCCGTGCTGGTTCCGGAGCAGATCACCGGGGCGGCCCTGAAACTCATTGAACAGGACGGCTACAAGGGCCTGACCATGTCCGCGCTGGCGCGCCGGCTGGGAGTGGCCCCCTCGGCGCTCTATAACCACGTCACCTCGAAGCAGGATGTCTTGCTGCTCGTCGAAGACCACCTAATGGCCGGAGTGGACGTTGGCGGATTCGGCAGCGAGCCGTGGGAGGAAGCGGTGCGCCGCTGGGCCTGGTCCTACCGGAACGTCTTTGCCCGGCACACGCCGCTGATCAATGTGATTGCCGTGCTGCCGGTCACCAACGCACCGCAGACCGTCACTATGTACGAGGCCGTCACCGGCGGCTTCCTGGACGCGGGTTGGCCGCAGGATCGGATCATCGACGCGATCGTTGCCCTGGAGTCGTTCATCTTCGGCTCCGCCTTCGACGTCACCGCCCCGGCGGACATCTTCGATTCCGGTGCGTTGTCCATGGATACTCCGTTGTTCACGGCGGCGGTCAGGACCCGGCGCGCCCGGAATGGCCTCAATTCCAGCGACAGCGCGTTCCGATTGGGCCTCGAAGCCCTGATTTCCGGGCTCCGCGCCTCGCTCGAATCGCCGGGCTGAAACCCGGACCATGGCAGCTCTGGCCAGAGTCCGCCGCTGTCCCTAGGCTGGAAATGAACCATCCGCAGCTTCCATCCAAGGAGAGAACCATGGGTATGAACCTCAGCCACGCCGCGCTTCGGCTGTCCACCGGCGCCTTCATCCTGAACACCGGCATCGGAAAGCTGAACCTGGACAAGGAGCATGCCGCCGGGCTGCAGGCGACGGCCGCCCGCGCGTTCCCGCAGGTCGCGGACATTGAACCCGAAAAGTTCGGCAAGCTGCTCAGCATCAGTGAGATCGCCGTCGGCGCCATCCTGCTGACGCCAATTATCCCCAGCCGGATCGCCGGGCTGGCACTCGCGGGCTTCTCCGGCGGCCTGCTGCGCACCTACCTCAAAACGCCCGGCACAACGATGGCGGACGGCATCCGTCCCACCGCAGCCGGCACGCCGATGGCCAAGGACATCTGGATGTTCGGCATCGCGGTGGCGCTGATAGTGGACCGCAAACACAAGCCGGTCAAGGTCGCTGCGGTCAAGCCCAAGACGCCGTTGAAATAAACGGGACTGGGCGTGGCCCCCTTCGGCCCGGTGGCGCGGACAGCCTACTCCACCGGAAGGCCACGAACGTAGGCAGCCTGCCCCACGTGCATAAGGCAATCACCGATCACGCTGACCAGTCGTACGCCAAGGCTGACCGGCGGTTTCCAGGACTCGTCCACAATCCGGTCAAAGTCCGCCCCGTCCAGCGGACGGATGAACGCCAGGGTCTGCTCCAGCACCGCGCGGTGGTACGCCAGCAGCAGCTCGCCGGAGTCTACCTTCACGCTGGAAACCTGCCGGGACGTGTGACCGAAGCCGGTGTCCGCCGGATCAAGCGGATACCCGAAGCGGTCCGCGAATCCCTGGGATGTCCACACCTGCTCCAGCCCGGCCGCGTTGGCGACGTGGTCGTCCTGGATCCGGCTCAGATGCCACACCAGCCAGGCGATGGAGTTCCCCGTCCCGCCGGGACGCCGGTTGAGCTCGGTGGGCCCCAACCCCTTGAGCACCTGCGCCACGGAGCTCCCGATCCGCTTATAGGCATCGCTCAGCACGTCAGAAGACTTCATGCCAGCCATGGTCTCACGCCCGCACATCGGCTGTCATGGGTCAGGGGGTTATCATGCAAAGTGAACCCCTCATCTACAACAGCACTGGAGAACCCCCATTACAGACGTGTCCGCTCAGCATGATGTCTACTACGGCACCCCCGCGCCCGACGACGAACGTGACCTGGTAGAAGAAGCCTCCCCGGCCGCCGTCGCCCGTTTCAAAAACAGGGCCGATGTCATCCGACACCGGGGCCGCTACGCCCTGCTCAACCGGGGCAGCACACCCAACCAGGCCATGGTGGATGACCTGTTGTTCATCCGCGGCGCGCTGGAAAAAGCGGACCTGGATTACCTGCTGGTGCGCGGCAACGACGAGCGGCCCGTGATCGCCGTCGACTGGAAGGACCGCCGCGAGCTGCGCGAGGCGCTGGTGGAGGCCTGCAGCGACGAGCCGTTCTATGCCATGACCGTGGATGCGCAGAAGAAGTCCTCGCTGCTGGTGGCGGACGGCGAGCTGGCCCGCAACCGCAAATCCCGGATCCTGCGCCTGTACCGTCCGCGGCTGGAGCCCGACGGCGGCCTGGCTTACGGCGCGTCGGTGGGCGTGCAGCTGGAGCTGTGGAGCTTCGAAGGGGACCAGCTGGTGCTGCCGATGGAGAACTCGCTCACCCGGCGGACGCTGCTGGCGCAGGATGCCGTACGGGGAACCGTGCAGCGGTACGGGCATATGTGGCCCACCATCGAAAACATGTTCGCGGACCACGCCTCGGACATCCGGTTCGATATTGATCTGGTGTTCTCCTGGGTAGACGGCAGCTCGCCGGAATACATCGCCGCCCGCCGCGCGCGGATGACGGGCGTGGTAGTGGGCGAGGGTGACGACCACGAAGCCCGCTTCCGGCAGATCGACGAGCTCAAGTATGCGCTGCGCTCGATCTACATGTTTGCCCCCTGGATCCGCCGGATCTTCGTTGCCACCGACTCCCCGGCACCCTCATGGCTGGCGGCCCATCCGGCCGTGACCCTGGTGCGAAGCCCGGAGTTCTTCGCCGATCCGTCCGTGCTGCCGACGCACAATTCGCAGGCGGTGGAGTGCCAGCTGCACCACATTGAGGGACTGTCGGAGCATTTCCTCTATTCCAATGACGATATGTTCTTTGGCCGCCCGGTCAGCCCGGACATGTTCTTCACCCCCGGCGGCATCACCAAGTTCATCGAGGCCGCCACCCGGATAGGCCTGGGCGAGAACGATGCGGAGCGCAGCGGCTTCGAAAACGCCGCCCGGGTGAACCGGAGGCTGTTGTGGAACCGCTTCGGCCGGATCACCACCCGGCATCTGGAGCACACCGCCGCCCCGCTGCGCCGGAGCCTGATGGCGGAGCTTGAGCGCGAATTCCCCGAGGAGTTCAGCGCGACGGCGGCCAGCACCTTCCGGGCGGCGGACAACATCTCGGTGACCAACTCGCTGTACCACTATTACGGACTGCTCACCGGCCGCGCCGCCGTCCAGACCCGCGCCAAGGTCCGCTACATAGACTCCACGGCCAGGTCCGGGGTGAACTACCTGCCCAAACTGCTCGCCAAGCGGAACATGGACTTCTTCTGCCTCAACGATGGCAGCTTCCCCGAGGTCCCCGCGGACGAGCGCGCCAAGCTGGTCACGGATTTCCTGGAGAAGTATTTCCCCATTAAGGCGCCCTGGGAAAAGTAGCTAAGGCGCCCGGGGAAAGGAAGTTTGGGCCTCAGCGCGAAGCCAGGCTCCGCCGTCGGGCCTCGACCGGAACGCCCGAGGTGCGGGGGGCGTGCTCTGGGATGCGCACGCCGGCCGCGGCCAGCCGGCGCTGGCTCTCCTCCGCGCTGACGTATTCCCCTACCGTCGGCCCGTTGCCCAGCGGCACTACCGAGTGGACGATGGTGTGCTCGTAGACGTGCACCAGATTGAAGGCCTGGGCGCCGTCGCGGCCGCGCGTCCCGCCCACCGGCACATTCAGGTCCTGGGTGTAGCAGGTCGCCGATGCCACCGAAACCGGGATCCCGGCGAACGTGGCCGTCGTCGAGTAGTGCAGGTGGCCGGCCAGGATGGAGCGCACGTCGGATCCGCGCAGCACCCCGGCCAGCTCGGA
>JBBRKU010000032.1:0-9676 GCA_038231735.1 Actinomycetales bacterium
GCCCAGGTTGGCCGCATTCACCAGCGAGGAGGACATCGCTCCGACCAGTGCCGTGGTGGAGTCGCGCCGCCGGAACACCTTGGCGATCAGCAGGTAGCAGCCGGCGGCGGCAAAGGCGCTGAGCGCAGCTACTACCAGGGAGGTGGAGAAAACCGCGCGCAGGTTGGTTTTGCTGAGGGTCTCCAGCATCAGGCAGGGGGTGGCCACAAAGAAAACCAGCCGGCTCAGCAGGCGCTGTGCCTCCGGACCCAGAACGTTCAGACGCCCGATCACGTAGCCGAAAAGGATGACAACCCAAATGACGGAAAAGCCGGAAAGGACTCCCAGCATGCTTAGGCCGCGGCTTTATTCGCGGCACGAGTCTTTTCCACGGCCCAAGCCTATGCCGGGAATCCCCGCGCTTACGCCAACTGTCACTATCTGTGGGCTTGGCGGCCTGAAGCGAGCAGTTAGCCTTTTTGTCCCTTGCGGGACGCCCGTTCCGGGCTGAAAAGGTTGCTGTGGTCGCCTGTCGACGCCGCGTCTCTATGGCTCGTTGAGGCCGTCAGTTAGCCGGGCATTGGGAGTCTTCCTATGGGCCCTTCATTGTTGCGGCCGCACTGGCCGAGCACGCGGATTAGATTCTTTTCGTTCACCCGAGGTTCCCACTGGCGGCCACGCCAGTCAGCAATGGGCGCAAGGTGAGGAGATGAGCGCGATCATGTTGGCGCAAACCCAGGATGAGGAACAGATCATTGACCGGGTCGCTGCAAATAGATATCGGCAAAGCGGAGCTGGTGTGCTGTGTGCGTGTGCCGGACCCGGAGCGTCCGCGGGGGCGGCTGCAGGAGGTATCAACACATTCGACAATGACGCGGAGCTTGAGCGAGCTGGCGAATCATCTGGTGGACCTGCGTATCGAGCGCGTGGTGATGGAGGCAACCAGCGATTATTGGAAGCCGGTGTTTTATCTTCTGGAAGCCCACGGGCTCGAACCATGGTTGGTCAATGCCCGCGATGTTAAACACCTGCCGGGCAGGCCCACAACAGACGTCCTGGATTCGGTCTGGCTCTGCAGGGTTGCCGAACGCCAGATGCTGCGGCCCAGCTTCGTGCCGCCGCAACCGATCCGCCAACTGAGGGACCTGACCCGCTACCGGGCCGATCTCGTGGGTGAACGCACGGCTCAGAAGAACCGGGTCGAAAAGCTCCTGAAGGAGGCGTGCATCAAACTCTCCTCCGTCGCTTCCGACATTTTTGGCGTCTCAGGACGGGAAATGATGGCGGCGCTCATCGCCGGCGAACGCAATCCGAGAGTGCTCGCGCAAATGGCACGCACCCGGTTGCGCGCCAAAACCGCCGAACTCGAGGAAGCTTTCACCGGCCATTTTGATGATCACCACCGGTTCCTGCTGGAGCGGATGCTGCACCGGTGCGATGATTGATGCCGATATCGCCGAACTTGACGCCGAGATTGAGGCACAGCTTGCCCCCTACATTGCAGCGCAGTCGAAGCTGGATGCCATCCCCGGGATCGGTCCCGTCGCCGCGGCAGCCATCCTGGCCGGAATCGGACTGGACATGACCCGCTTCCCAACTGCCGGACACTTGTGCTCCTGGGCCAAGTTCTCGCCCGGGATCAAGACCTCCGCCGGAAAGAACAAGGGCAACGGGACAACCGGACACGGAAACCGTTACCTGGCACGCACCCTGGGGGAAGTCGCCGTCGCAGTCAGCCGATCAAACACCTTCCTCGGCGAACGCTACCGACGCATAGCCCGCCGCCGCGGCAAGAAACGCGCCATCGTAGCGGTCGGGCGGTCGATCCTCGTCATCATCTGGCACCTGCTCAGCAACCCGGACACCGTCTATCATGACCTCGGACCCGACTACTTCAGCCGCACCATCAACCCCGAGACAAAGAAGCGTAACAACATCCGCCAACTCGAGGCCCTCGGATACACCGTCACCCTCACCCCCGCAGCCTGAGAGTGCATCTCCGGGCGTACCGAACGGGAGCAAGTCACCCCATTTTCCGATCAGCGACGGTTCGGCGGGCAAGCGGACGGTTAGCGACCGTTCGGCGTGTTGGAAGCGGTTATCGGAGGGTGGCCAACGGCGGACGGACCATGCCGGGAGTCAGCGCCTCGGCCGGATCGGTGCCCAGCTGCACAATCCGGTTCCGGGCATCCACGTGCACCACCGTCGGCACATAGTCGCGCGCTTCCGCCGTCGTCATCTGCGCGTAGCTGATCAGGATGGTCAGATCGCCCTCGTGGACCAGATGCGCTGCGGCGCCGTTGATCCCCATCACGCCGGAACCACGTTCGCCCGCGATGGTGTAGGTTTCCAGCCGGGCACCGTTGGTGATGTCCACGATGGAGACCATCTCGCCCGGCAGGATGTCCGCCGCGTCCAGCAGATCTTCATCGACGGTCACCGAGCCGACATAGTGAAGGTCCGCGTGCGTGACCGTCGCGCGGTGGATCTTGGACTTAAACATGGTTCTATTCATAACGCATCCAGTTTAGCGCCCTGTTACTGCTGGCGGGTGTGCGGGGTCAGTTTGCGTCCGATGATGGCCTGCGTCAGCGCATCGACCACATCCGTATTGGCCAGGGGATTCCGGATCAGGGTGAAGTCGACGTCCCCGACCGGCGGCAGTCCGAAGCGTTCGGTGATGATCTTCAGGTCCTCCGGCACCAGCGAGGTCGGCATCACCGCCACACCGATCCCGGCCCGGACCGCGGCCAGCACCCCGCTGATCTGTTTGGTGCTGCAGGTGATGCGCCAGGTGCGCCCCACCTGTTCCAGCGCGTCGATGGCCAGCTTGCGGCTCAGGCTCGGCGACGGATAGGCAATCAGCGGCACCGTCTTGCCGGGCTCCAGCACCGTCTGCTCCAGGCCGACCCAGGAAAAGGAGTCATGCTTGACGACGGTCCCTTCCTGCGCCCCGGCCACCCATTTGACGAACACCAGGTCCAGCTGGCCGGATTTGAGCCGCCGGTGCAGCTGGTCGCTCTGGCTGACGGTCAGCTCCAGGTTGATCTGCGGATAGAGCTGGCGGAATTCGCGAAGGATGCGGGGCAGCCCGGTGATCGCCAGGTCATCGGCGGTGCCAAAGCGCAGCCGCCCGCGCATAGCTGCGCCGGAGAAGTAGCGCGAGGCGCTCTCATTGGCGGCCAGGATGGTCCTGCCAAAACCGGCCATGGCGTCGCCGTTGTCCGTCAGCTGCACCTCCCGGGTATCCCGGGAAATGAGCTGGCGCCCGGCCGCGGTCTCCAGCTTCCGCACGTGCTGGCTGACCGTCGGCTGGCTCAGTCCCAACCGTTCGGCAGCCCGGGTAAAGCTCCGCGTGTCCGCCACGGCCAGGAAGCTCTTGAGTTGAACGGGATCAAACATCCGCGCCCTTTCTGCTGTGCGCTGCCGGGCGCTGGGTCTCGCATTACGTTCCGTAATGGTAGTTATAGCCAGCATAAGTCTTCAGAATGGTCCACCGGCTGGCTACGGTAATTATGGCCCCCAATCAGAACGAGCTCAGGACGTCTCTTGACACCCCCACCCGCGCAGGCTCAAACCTCCGCCCTGACCGCACCCATCAACCTCATAGCCGCCCGCCCGCCGTGGCGGCACACTTTCGTATCCCTGCAGGTGCGCAACTTCCGGCTCTTTGCCACCGCACATCTGGTCGCCGTCATCGCCTTGTGGATGCAGCGCATCGCCCAGGACTGGCTGGTGCTGGAGCTTTCCGGCAGCGTGGCCGCCGTCGGAATTACCGTGGCCATGCAATTCGCGCCCTCGCTGCTGCTGATGCCGCTGGGCGGAATCGTCGCGGACCGCTACTCCAAGCGCCGGATCCTGATGATCAGCCAGGGCGCCGCGGGTCTGCTGGCCACGCTGATGGCCGTGCTGTCGCTGACCGGTGGAATCGCCGTCTGGCACATCTACGCCATCGCCTTTGTGCTGGGACTGGTTACCGTGATCGACCAGCCGGCGCGCCAGGTCTTCGTCAACGAGCTGGTTGGACCCGCGCATCTGCGCAACGCCATCAGCGTCAACTCCTCCATTTTCCAGCTGGGCGGCATGATCGGTCCGGCCGTCAGCGGCATCCTGATCACCGCCGTCGGCGGCGGTTGGGCCTTCGCGGTGAACGCCGTGGCCTGCTGCTTCACCGTCGTCATGCTTGGCTGCCTCCGGCAGGGCGAACTGGTCCGCTCGACGCCGGTCCCCAGGTCGAAGGGTCAGCTCCGGGAGGGCCTGGACTACGCCCTGGGCAAGCCGACCATCCTCTGGCCGGCCGTGATGGCGGCCTTCATTGCCGTCTTCGCGATGAGCCTGCCGGTCATGATGGCGGCCTACGCGGACAACGTTTTCCACAGCGGGGCGGCCGGCTACGGGCTGCTGAACACCCTGGTGGCCGTCGGGGCGCTGGCCGGGGCGCTCGCCTCAACACGGCGTGCCACGCTGCGGCTGCGCACCGTCGTCGGCGCGGCGGGAGCCTATGGCGTGCTGCTGGCCGTCAGCGCCGCCGCGCCGACCCTGCCGCTGTTCTGCGCGGTGATGGTGATGGCCGGCTTCGCCGCGCTGACCTTCCTTACCAGCGCAAACCAGCTGGTGCAGACCTCCACGAATGTGCTGATCCGCGGGCGCGTGATGAGCCTCTACATCATGGTGCTGATCGGCGGCCAGGCCATTGGTGGACCGCTGATCGGCACGCTGGCCGAGCACCTGGGTGCGCCGTGGGCCATGTTCATCGCCGGTGCCGTGCCCGCGGTGGCCGCGGCCGTGATTGCCGTCGTGCTGGCCCGCAAGGGCCAGCTTGAGCTGAAAATGGATCTGCGGAGCCGACGGCGGCCGCTGCTTATTGTGCAAAGCCGGCGGAATGCGGACGCTGGCCTGGGCCCGGCGCACTGAAAGGGCCATGGCCCGGGCCCACGCTGGGCCCGGGCTTATTCCGCGGCCCAGACCCGGGCTGGTTCCGTCAGGCCTCCGCGGCCGGCCCATGGGGATAGTCCGGCAACCGATGCTGGAACGCCAGGATGCTTGGGTTCACGATGGTGCCGTCGCGGATCTCGATGGCGCGGCTGATCGTTTCACTGTCCTGCCAGGCTGCCGGCCCGGCCAGCACGGTTTCCAGGAAGGGCAGCAGCGCCTCGCTGATCTCCCAGGTCGCCGAGTTCCAGAGATAGGACGGGCTGTGGTCCACGCGTAGTTGATGTGGTCCCCGACCACGAACGTCGGTGCGGCAAACGTCGTCGGACGCGCCCAGGTAAAGGCCATGCCCTCATCGCAGGAGACGTCGACAATCAGGCCGCCGGGCTCGAAGGCGTCCAGATCCCCCTCCCTGAGGTACATCAGTGGCGCATTCGGGTCCTGCAGCGTGCAGTTGACCACAATGTCGTTCTCGGCCAGGAACGGCGCCAGCGGAATCCGGCCGCGGTCGGTGATCACGTGGCTGAGGTAGGGAGCGGCCTGGTCGTGGTCGAACTGGACGATGCGGACGGAGTGGATGGGGGATCCCACGGCGGCAACCCCCCGGTTGGTCAGCACCTGCACGTCGTGCACGCCGTGGGCATTCAACGCCGTGACCGCGCCGCGGGCGGTGGCACCAAAGCCGATCACCACCGCACGCAGACGACGGCCGTAGTCGCCGGTGGAGCCGCTGAGCTGAAGTGCATGCAGCACCGAGCAGTAGCCGGCCAACTCATTGTTCTTGTGGAAGACATGCAGGCCGAATCCGCCGTCGCTGGCCCAGTGGTTCATCGCCTCGAAGGCGATCAACGTCAGCCGCTTTTCGATGGCCAGCTGGGTGATTTCGCGATCCTGCACGCAATGCGGCCAGCCCCAGAGGATCTGGCCATCACGCAGCTCCGCCAGGTCGGCCGGCTGCGGCTTGGGCAGCAGCACAATGTCAGCCGTAGCAATGAGCTCCCCGCGCTGGCAGATCCGTCCCACCAGGGGTTCCAGCTGACTGTCGGAAAGCCCGAACCGTTCGCCGTAGCCGGTTTCCAGGATGATGCGGGCGCGCAGTTCCGGATCGATGCGTTCCAGATGCCTGGGGTGGATAGGAAGGCGGCGCTCGTCGGCCTTCCTCGACGTTGCAAGAACGCCCAAGACCAGTGGGTGCGCCGGAGGCGTCACTTTTTCTTCGTGCTGGCGAGCTTTTCCATGGAGCTGGCGGTGGCCTCGGTGGCCTTCTTGTCCGCGCGTTTTTCCTTGATGGATTTGCCGGACTTTTTCGTCGCGGCCTGTCGGGGGGATTTGTCGGACATTGTCGCTCCCTAGGTGGAACCAGGCTGGCTCCGTGTGCTTGAGCGTACACCCTGAATCGGGGCATGCCGCCGCGGCGACGCGCACGTCATCGCGGCGCCGCGGCCTCCGCGAGGCCGGTCCACGGCAGATCGGGGAAGCGTGCGCGGCCGGGACCGGAGTCGAAGCTCATGTCGGTGGTATTCATGACGACGGCGGCGCGCGCCACCCGCGCCAAGAAGGGCGCAAAAGGCCGGGCCAGCACGGATATCATCCGGAGTGCCTGCACGGGAATGTGGCGGGTCTTCCCCGCCGATCCGGCGTGGAGCGCCTCGGACAGCTGGTTCAGCGTCAGATTGGGCCCGCCCCACTCGATCAGCTGGCCCAGGGGCCCCGGATCCTGCACCGCGCGCCGGACCAGGGCGGCGGTGTCCCGGACGGAAACAAAGTTGACCGGCACCGTACCGGAGCCGAAAACCACGGTGGAACCGGTTTTCGCCAGCGGACCGCCGATTGCCTCCAGATACGTCTCCAGGCAGGCCGTCGGGCGGATGATGGTGAAGGGAAGGCCGGACCGGATGAGCTCCTGCTCGGCCGCAAACTTCATCCGCATCAGCGGCAGCGGCGAGTCAGCAGCCGCGCCCTGCACCGAGATCAGGATGAAATGGCCAACGCCGGCTCCGGCGGACGCGCGGATCAGGTTCAGATTGCCGTCGCGGTCCACAGTCTCGGGAGTGGAGGACCCCATCGGCCCGAAGCCGCTGACCGCTGAAATCACGGTGGCACAGCCGGCGGCGGCCAGCTCGGTATCCGAGGAGCTCCGGATGTCGCCCACTGTGCAGTCCACACCCTGCGCGCGGAGCCTGGTGGCTGCGGCCTCGCTGCGTGTCAGGGCGCGGACGGGGGCGCCGTCCTCGCGGAGCAGAGGTATCAGGATGCTGCCCAGCCGTCCCGTACCGCCGGCCACCAGAGTCGCTTTTGCGCCGGTGCCGCTCATGACTATGCCTCCTCAGCCACTGCAGCCTCAACCACTGCAGCCTCAACCACCACGGCCCGGACCGCGTCGTCGACCGAGCCGGTGTGGTGCTCCACGGGTTCCAGGTAGAACCGTGCGGCCGTGATCTCCCCGTCGCGGACCGTGAACAGGATGGCTCCGGCCATTTCGTGCGGTGTTCCGTTGCCGCGGGTGCCGGACATTCGCCATTCGGACCAGACCCTTTCACGGTCCACGGTAGCTGCCAGGATTTGGGCGGTGACGTCCGGGACGCCGGCGAAGATCTGCGCCCAGTTGCGCCGCACCTGGTCGCGCCCCATGAAGCCGCGCGCCGGATGGGCGGGCGTTTGGTTCACATAGTCCTCGGCGAAGCAGGCCGTCAGGGATGGCAGATCGTGGCGGTTGGTCGCCTCCAGAAGGCGGCGGACGACGCGCAGTGGGTCGGTCTCGGAAGCTGTGTTCGGTTCCATTTGAGCCTCCGGTCAATATTGGATACAGTGGTCTGTATCTAATCAGGAGTGTAGGCGGCGTGCAGAAAACAGTCAATGGCCAACGTCCCTATGACGCCACTGAGCGCCGCGCCCGCGCGGAGCGCAAGCGGAAGCAGGTCCTGGACGTGGCGCGGGACCTGTTTCTTGCCGAGGGTTATGGGCCGACGACGGTCGCCGCCGTTGCGCGGCGGGCGGGGGTATCCGCGGAGACCGTTTACAAAGCATTCGGCGGAAAGTCCGGACTGGTGCGGGCCATCCATGACCTCAGCCTGTTGGGGCAGGGTCCCGACCCGGCGGAGCAGAGGTCCGACCTGTTGCAGGCCGAGGAGGCGGACGCCATGACGCTGCTGCAGCAATTCGGGGCGTTCGTCACGGAGGTGGCGCCCCTGGTGGTTCCCGTCCTGCTGCTGATCCGCGACGCTGCCGCCAGTGGGGAAAAGGACATGGCCGCCCTGCTGGCGGAAGTCGAGGCGGCGCGATACGAGCGGATGGTCCGCAACGCCAACATTCTGGTGGGCCGTGGACTGCTGGCGCCGGGACTGGCCGCCGCGCACGCCGCGGACGTGATGTGGACCTATACGGCCCCCGGGCTATACGAGAATCTGGTGATCAAGCGGGGGTGGATGCAGGGGGAGTATGGCCGATTCATCGGCCATGCCCTGGCCGCAGCGCTGCTGGAGTGAGGCTGCCGGCGTAACGACGCTGCACTGCCACTGCTCAAGTGACGCCGGCGGGAGTGACTCACTACGCCGCGCGCCTAACAGCTGTGCATAACCAAAGGGAAGCCGCCAGCACCAACTATGCTGGACGGGTAGCAACGGGAGGAACCATGGCCAACAAGCCGGCATCCCATTCAGCGGATCCATCGCATCGCTCCACGGCCGATGCTGCCTATGAGCAGGTCATGGGCGAGGTTTCAGACGTGCTGCTCAACCTCGAACACAGACTCAGCCGCGCAAAAAAGCCCAGGCGACCGCCGCGAAGCAGGACGCGTACTACCGGAAGGAACCATAACGGTTGGTTTATTCCGCCAATCTCAATTCGCTCAGCCAGGAAAACTGAACGACGGCGTCGGTGAACAGGTGGCGCATCGGTGCGCACCGGGCATCGACCCTCAGTGCGAGGCGCAGCGCGAGGCTGTCGCGCAACTCAGCATCGCCGTCGTCGGCCGCCGGCAGGAAATCTGCAAAGCTCGATGAAGCGGTTGCCGCCTGCTACGGCTGGCCAAAATCCGTCGCGCAGAATCCGCAGGAGATCGTCCGCCGGCTGACAGCCCTTAACAAGGAGATCAGCGGGGGTGCTCGGGCCTACAATCCGTTCGCACTGCGGGCTGAATAAGTGCCCGGTAACGGCGGATGCCCCGGCGCTGGCCGGGGCCTCCGCCGTTACGCGTGGAGCGGGCGACGGGAATCGGACCCGCGTATCAAGCTTGGGAAGCTAGCGCTCTACCATTGAGCTACGCCCGCATCGGGACCGGCCAATAATCTGGTCAGTGATCCCTGCAAAACAACGAGATTTACATTACCGCAGTCTGCCGCGTTCTCAGAACCGCCGCACGTCGCCTGGGCCCTCCTATCCGTTCCTCAAGCCAGCCGAGGCAGGCCATTCCCTCTGCCCGCTGGAAGGCGCGCGGGGTCGGAATGCCTTGCGGTGCGGGCTTACGTGCGTTGTCAAATAAGAATCCAGCAAGTGCCGCGAGCACCGAATCGATATGCTGCGGGGACACCGCAGCGAATGCGGAGTGCTGCCGCAAAGTTGCCTCCGTGTCACAGGACGGATCATTCACCCGGGCATCAATGAGGACAGTGAGCGCGTCAAGCCATGCCGCCCCGCGAGCCGCCCACGGCCAGTCCACCAGCACGGCCCGATCCCCTCGGTCGATGAGGATATTGTCGGCACGGAGGTCACAGTGTACCAGCGGGTACCGTCCACGGCGTCGGATGCCTCCGATGCCTCCGATGCC
>JBBRKU010000033.1:0-9606 GCA_038231735.1 Actinomycetales bacterium
CCGGGGTTGTCGCCTTGGTCATCGCCGCCGTTGCCAGCCTGGTCGGGGCGGTCCTTGGAGGGCTGGCCGGCATGCATTTCCACCGCAAAGTGGACAAGGCGCGGCTCCATCCGGAGGTCAGGAAGGCCGTCTAGCCACCCGCCTGCGGCCATTCCGCGGCCGCGGTGCCGGGCTTCACGCGCCAACGATCGGCTGAAGCAGGCCTCAGGCGCGGATGATCGTCCGCGCCCGGCCCGGCCTGCCGCCGTCGGCCTCCTGTGCATCAGTGTCCGCCTCGCGCACCGCCGCCCAGCCGGCCGACATCAGGTACACTTGGCTGACGAAGTTGAACCAGATCAGCAGGCCGATGATGACGGCAAAGGGTGCCAGCAGCGGATTGGCACCAGCCTTAGCCAGCAGGACGCTGCTGAGCAGCTGCAGCACCGTGGCCCCGGCGCCGGCAATGAGGGTAGCCTCCAGGAAGACGCGGCGCTTCAGCTCCAGTCCGGCCCCCAGCCGGTACATGACGCCCACGGTCAGCCAATTCAGCAGCAGCCCGACGACGAAGCCGACCAGGTAGCCGACGGGATTCGCGACTGCGCGATCAAGGCCCAGAGCCCCCGTCACGGCGTCCAGGGCCGCCCCAAAAATCACCGTAACAACGGAGGTCAGGACCAGCGCAACGCCCAGCAGCAGCAGCGTGCCCACGTCCTTGAGCTTGGCCAGCACCGGATTCCCGGGAACGGGCGGAAGGTCCAGCACACCGCGCAACCCGTCGCGCAGGGACTGGATCCAGCCCAGCGAGGTGATAATCGTGACCACTGCCGCGATGATGGCGGCGAGCCCCAGCCCCGTGGGATTGAGCAACTGCGCCGGATCCACCAGACCGTCCTGGCCGTTGGCCTTCAGCAGACCCGGCGCACTCCTGGCGACGCTGGAGATGATCGCGTCCAACAGCACCTTGTCGTTGCGCAGGAACAGGCCGGCCACGGAGAACCCGGTCGTCAGCAGGCCGGTGATGGAGAAAAACATGTTGAAGCCGACGCCGGCGGCCATCAGGGAGCCGTGCTGCAGGTTGTATTGCTGGAACGCCCGCATCGGGAGGACGGCATTCAGCCGGGCCAGCTGGTACTGCATCCACGCCGGCGCGGCACCCGGCGGGCCGCTGCCGCGCAGCTTCGCCTTCCCGAGCGCTTCCCTCTTGTGGATGACCTCCAGCTTGAGTTTGGCCCGCTCGGTGGGCCTAGCCTTTGAAGCTTCCGGCTGTTGCTGTTTCAGACTTCCCGCCAAATCTGAGCTCTTCCCTTAGTAGCCATACTCCGGAACCCTCGTGTTCATAAAGTCCCATGCTACCGACGGGGAAGCTGGCCTCGAAGTCCGCCAGGGATTCCTCCGCGTCGTCCATCCCGTCGATGCTGATGTCATGGGCCACGGTGATGTGCGGATGGTAGGGAAAAGGCAAGACCCGCTCCAGCGGCCCCAGCTGCAGTTTCTCATGCAGCCGGATGCATTCCTCGAATCCGTCCATCACGTTCAAGTACACCACCGGCGAGACGGGCCGGAAGGAGCCTGTGCCTTTGAGCGTGACCACAAAGGGCTGCTGGGCGACGGCTACCCGCCGCACGTGGCGGGCCGTGGCATCCCAGTCCCCCACCGGCGTCGTGGTTACCAGCGTGATGTGCGGCGGGATCACCGCGGCCAGGGCGTCACCGAAGGACAAGCGCCAGTCGCGCAGTTCGGAAGCCAGCGGTTCCGGCAGGGCAACGATGATGCCAACGCTGCCCGGTGCCGGCGCGATGGGGGCCGGCGAAGCCGACGGTCTGCCCGTGATCCCGGCATGGCCGTCCGCGGAACCGACCGTCCGCGCGCTGCGGGCTGGTTGCACACGGACCGCGGTACCGGCGCCGCCCCCGGCGAACAGCGTACCGCCGCGGCCGCGGCTGGAGGCCCTGGCTGCGGTAGGCTGATCGGCCGACTTGCCCATATTTCTAGCGGCCGCCGTTCAGCGGCAGGAAGCCCATTTTTTCAAACACACTA
The DNA here is from genome assembly GCA_038231735.1 of Actinomycetales bacterium. Lineage (GTDB taxonomy): Bacteria > Actinomycetota > Actinomycetes > Actinomycetales > Micrococcaceae > Arthrobacter_M. The sequence goes on from JBBRKU010000033.1 coordinate 2,017, forward strand.
CTCAGTGTGACAGATGCGATTTCGCGCGCGCGACCGGCACCGCGCTGCAACAGCCGGTCCAGCTCCGCCGGATCGTCCATCAGCTCGTTGGTCCGGTTCCGGAGCGGGGTCAGGAATTCGACCATGATCTCGGCAAGATCCGCCTTCAAATGACCGTACAACTTGCCCTGGTAGGCCTGCTCCAGGTCCGGGATGGACCGGTCCGTAAGGGTGGAGAAAATGGTCAGCAGATTGGACACACCGGGCTTCGCTTCCGCGTCGAAGCGGATCTCGGTCCCGTCGTCGGTCACCGCGGATTTGATCCGCTTCGCCGCAATCTTCGGCTCTTCCAGCAGCTGGATGGCGCCGTTGGGGGATTCACCGGTCTTGGACATTTTCGCCGTCGGATTTTGCAGATCGTAGATCTTGGCGGTTTGTTTCAGGATGGTGGCATCCGGAACCGTGAACGTCTCGCCGAACCGGGTGTTGAAGCGGTGGGCCAAGGTCCGGGTCAGTTCCAGGTGCTGGCGCTGGTCCTCCCCCACCGGCACCAGGTCCGTCTGGTACAGCAGGATGTCCGCCGCCATCAGCGTCGGGTAGGCGAACAGGCCCAGCGTGGCGGAGTCGGAACCGGACCGCTGGGTCTTGTCCTTGAACTGGGTCATCCGGGACGCCTCCCCGAAGCCGGTGATGCAATTCAGCGCCCACGCCAGCTGGGCATGCTCCGGCACATGGGACTGGACAAAGAATATGGACTTTTCCGGATCGATGCCCGCCGCGATGTACTGCGCTGCCACCGTCCGGGTCCGCTTCGCAAGCTCGGCGGGGTCAAAGTCCACCGTGGTGGCATGCAGATCCGGGATGAAAAAAACCGCGTCGTATTCCGCCTGCATTTCCACCCACTGGCGCACGGCCCCGATGTAATTCCCCAGGTGCAGGGAATCGGCGGTGGGCTTGGCTCCGGAGAGGATGCGCTGGCGTGGGGCGGTCATGGAATCAATACTCTCAAATCTCTCGCGGACGGTTCTTGCGGGGGGGCGTGGGCCTAGCGGCCGGCCGAAAGCGCGTAGTCGACAACCAGCGGGGCGTGGTCGGAAAATCGGGTATCCCAGCTCGGAGCGCGGTCGACCACGGCGGCTGCAGCCGCGGCGGCCAGCTCCGGGGTGGCCAGGTGGTAGTCGATCCGCCAGCCGGTGTCATTGTCGAAGGCCTGACCGCGCCAGGACCACCAGGTGTACGGTCCCTCGACGTCCCCGGCCAGCCCGCGATGGACGTCCCGCCAGCCGATGTCATCGCCGAAGAAGCGGTCAAAGTAGGCCCGCTCGTCGGGCAGGAAGCCGGCCCGCTTGACGTTGCCCTTCCAGTTTTTGATATCCAGCGTGGTGTGGCCGACGTTCAGGTCGCCCACCACCAGCGCGTGGTCGCTGTCGCCGCGCAGTTCCGGCAGCCGGCTGGTCATCACATCCAGGAAGCGGTACTTGTCCACCTGTTTGGGCGTATCCGCCTCACCGGAGTGCACGTAGGCGCTGACCACCGTCAGCTTCTTGTCCTGCCCGGCCTCATCGGCCAGCAGGAAGTCCGCTTCCACCCAGCGGCCGGCGGTGGCGAAGTAGTCGTCGCCGATTCCCACCCGGGTGGCCGCCGGTTCGAGGCCCCTGCGGGAGGCAATGGCGACGCCGGCGCGCCCCTTCGCCTCCGCCTCCGCGTGCACCACGTGCCACTCGTCGCCCAGGTACTCCTGCACCACGGCGTCGGGGGCCCGGACCTCCTGCAGGCACAGGATATCCACGCCGCGCGGGGCCAGCCATTCACCCATGCCGCGCTTGTAGGCGGCACGGATGCCGTTCACATTCACGCTTGCAATGCGCAGCTGGCCGTCGGGGGCCTTCGTAGTCGATGCCATACTCACTCGCTCCACTTTACCGGGCGCGGGACCCTAGCCGACGACGACGCCGCTGACGGGGCCGTCGTCGTCCGGCCCTGGGGTGCCGGGCTGCCTTGGCCCCGGCGCACCGTCGGGATGGAGCATGCCGCGGCCGTTGTGGGCGGTGATCCGGATGGTTTCCAGTGCCTGGTCCACCGTCTCGCGGTCCGCCGGCTCTATCCGGCCAAGGGCTTCCTCGATGACGCCGGCCTGGACTTGGATGATCTTGAAACTGTGGTCGATCTTCAGGTCGCGGATGCCGTCCGAGCCGTCGTCGACAAGCCGCGTACCGCTGGGGCCGACTTTGCCTGTGGGGACGCTGCCGCCGGCCCGGGCCAGGTGGGCCTGCGCCTGGCGCACCTGGTCCGCGCCGAAGCGGGCGGCCTTGTGTACGCCGATGTAGACAAAAGTGGCCAGCGCCAGCCAGCCAAAGGCGATGACGGCAATGATCCATCCCAGTACGTCATTTCCGTTGGCGGCAAACACCAGTGCCACAAGGAACACCACGGCGAGCACAATGGGCCCTACCGCGGCCCACCGTCCGGGGCGGCGGGGGCTGTTGCTGCTGTCGGTGCCAAGGGAGTACATACAGCCATTCTCTCAAACCCGTCCGGCTGCCGGGCCACCTTCCACCAGCGGCGAAATCCGGCCCCTTCCTACCGCTCCTACCGCCGGGGTCGCGGGAACGCTGCCCACCGTCCGTAAGCTTTCGGCGACTGCGCAGGCCTCCCTCGACGTCAGGGGCAGACGGTCGGTCAGCGCAGGAACAGTTTCCGCAGCCGGCCGGTGGTGAGCACCAGTCCCAGCACGATCATGACCAGATAGTAGGCGATGTGTCCCAGCATCCCCAGCGAGAAGGCTCCGACGCTGAGCTCGCGCAGCAGCTCCACCCCGTGCCACAGCGGCATTGCCTGGATCAGCCACTGGATGGCTGGCGGATACACCGAGAGCGGGTAGAACGTGGCGGAGAACAGGAACATCGGCAGCATCACGAAGTTGATCCAGTCCATCTGCTGGAACGTCTTCATGAAGCTGGTGATGCCCATCCCGAAGCTGGCGAAGCCGAAGGCGATGAACACCGAAGCCGGGATCATCAGCAGCGCCCACGGCGTGGTGATCAGCCCCGCCAGCCCCATCACCACCGTGAAGCCGGCGGCGTACACCAGGCCGCGCAGCAGGGCCAGGAAAATCTCCCCCAGCGCCACATCCAGCGGGCCCAGCGAGGTGTAGAGCATGCCCTGGTACAGCTTGGCGAAGTTCATCTTGAAGAACACGTTCCAGGTGGAGTCGTAGACCGCGCCGTTCATGGCGGAGGTGGCCAGCAGCGCCGGCGCGATGAACGCCGCGTAGCTGATCGGCCGCCCGTCCGGACCCGCCACGGAACCAACCAGCGCACCCAGTCCAATCCCCATCGAGAGCAGATACAGCACCGGTTCGAAGAAGCCGCTCGCCATGACCAGCCAGTTCGTGCTTTTGGTCGCCAGCAGCCCGCGGCCGATCACGGCCCTGGCGTTGCCGGAGTAGAGGCTGGCCAGCGGGCGCGTGCCGGCGGTCAGCTCCGTCGTCGTCGGCGTTCCAGTCTGTGGCGTTGCGGCGCTCACTTACCCAACCTCCTGATGAAGATCCGCTGCGCAAGGCGCCAGCCGACGACGGCGGTCGCGGCCATATAGAGCACGTGGACAATGCTGAGCCACACCGGCTCGGCGTAGCCGTAGCTGAGCACGCGGCCGATTTCCGTGGCATGCCATAGCGGCGAGAGCCAGCCGATCCACTGCAGGAACACCGGCAGCGTGGCCAGCGGGAAGAATGTTCCGGAGAACAGGAACAGCGGTGTGACGATGAAGCGCTGGACAATGGCGAACTGGCCGGCGTCCGTCTGCAGGGTGGATACGTAGGCCATCAGCGGCAGGCCGAAGGAGAGTGCGCAGAGCGTCGCGGTGAAGATGGACAGCCACGCCCACGGACCAGGGGCCGCGCCGAACAGTACCACGGTAACGAAGTATATGGCCGTCGGCACGAGGATGCGGATTCCCACGCCGATGATGTGGCCGTTGGCAATCTGCTCCGGACCCAGCGGTGAGGCGTGCGGGCCGTAGAACGTCCGGCGCCACTTGAAACCGTCCATAATCGGGAACATGAATTCTCCGGTCGCGGACATCAGCGCCGCGGACGCCACCAGCGCCGGCGCCAGGAACGTCAAATATCCGACTCCTGCGAAGTGGCTGCCCCCGTTGGCGTTGATCAGCGCCGCGAGCCCGATGCCCATGGCATACAGGTACGCCAGCGGCTGGCCAACGCTGTAGAGGAACACGCTGACGGCGTAGCGCCGCATCACCCGGAAGGTGTGCTCGGCGAAGTACCAGGACCCGAACCTGCGGGACTTGGCGGCGGAGCCCTCTGGCGTCAGCGGCACCGGCAGCTGCGCGCCCTGCCCGGGCGCCGCCGTCGTCCGTTGCTCAGTCAATGAGGCTCCTTCCCGTCAGCCGGAGGAACACGTCCTCCAGGCTGGACCGGCGGATCAGTGAGGTTATCGGATGCAGGCCGCGCTGGGATACCTGGTCCATGGCGGCCTCGCCGTCGCTGGTGTAGATCAGCACCCGGTCCGGCAGGGTCTCCGCCCGCTCGCCGATGCCCTGCAGCTCGCCGGCAACGGTGGCATTGCGCTCGGAACCGAAGCGGAGTTCCAGCACCTCGCGGGTGGAGTATTCCCGGATCAGCGCCGACGGGGATCCTTCCGCCATGATCCGCCCCTTGTCAACCACAATCAACCGGTCGCACAGCTGTTCCGCCTCATCCATGTAGTGCGTGGTCAGGATCAGCGTGGTGCCGGCCTCCTTGAGCCGGAACAGCCGGTCCCAGAGGATGTGCCGCGCCTGCGGATCCAGACCGGTGGTGGGCTCGTCCAGCAGCAGGATCTTCGGGTCATTAACCAGCGAGCGCGCGATGGTGAGCCGGCGCTTCATGCCGCCGGAGAGGTCATCCACCTTGGACCGGGCCTTGTCCGTCAGCTGGGCGAACTCCAGCAGCTCGTCCGCCTTGGGCCGGAGATAGCTCAGCGGCAGTCCGAAGTAGCGGCCGTAGACAATCAGATTGTCCCGGACGCGCAGCTCCTCATCCAGGTTGTCCTGCTGCGGAACCACGCCCAGATGCGAGCGCACCTGCGGACCGTGCTGCTCGGGGTCCAAGCCCATGATGGTCAGTGTGCCGGAGGTCCGCTGCGAGACCCCGCCGATCATCCGCATGGTGGTGGATTTTCCGGCGCCGTTGGGACCCAGCAGGCCGAAGGACTCCCCGGCGGGAACATCGAAGGAAATATCGTCGACGGCGGTGATGTCGCCGTACTTTTTGGTCAGGTTGCGGGCGGAGATGACATATTTGCGCGAGTGATTTTGTGAGACGTCATTGGACACTCGGCCAAGGTTAGTACAGACCTTCGAATCGCGTAAGAGGTTGTCCACTCGTTCCTGGCCCGCGCAGCCGCTGGGCAGGCTCCTGATGACCGGTCCGAAAACCACTTGCCGCCGAGCGCCCGGCCTGCCTGTAATGAAGCCATGACAAGCAGCCCAAATCCCGTGTCCATTCCCGACCTCCACCAGAAAGCCGCAGCCTTCCGCGCCCTGCACTTGTCAGATTCCCCCGGTGTCCTGGTGCTGACCAACGCCTGGGACGCGGCCTCCGCCGTGCTGATCCAGCGGGCCGGCGCGACCGCCATCGCCACCACCAGCTCCGCCATTTCCTGGAGCCACGGCTACCCGGACGGCAACCGGCTGCCCCGGCAGCTGGCCATCGCGGCGCTGGCCCGGATTGCGCAGTCCGTATCGGTGCCGGTGACGGCGGATATTGAGTCCGGCTACGCGGACGACGACGATGGGCTGGCTGAGACGGTCCGTCTGGTCATCGGCGCTGGGGCCGTCGGGATCAACCTTGAAGATTCCCGCAGTGACGGACTGGCCGACGTCGATGAACAGGCCCGCCGGATCGGCCTTGTCCGTGCCGCAGCTGCCGAGACGGGCGTCGACCTCTTCGTCAATGCCCGGACGGACACCTTCCTCTCCGGGCGGTATCCGCAGACGGCATTGGCGGAAACCCTGGCCCGCGGCCGCGCCTACCTGGACGCCGGGGCGGACGGGTTGTTCGTCCCCGGTCTGGCCGAGCTGGACACCATCCGGACCATCACCACCGCGTTCGGTGCACCGGTCAATGTCCTGGCCGGGCCCGGATTCCCCAGCGTCGACCAGCTCCGCGGCGCCGGAGTCCGCCGGATCAGCGTCGGCAACGACGTCGCCGCTGTCGCCTATGCCACCGCCGAGGCGGCCGCCGCCAGCATCCTCTCCACCGGCAGCTTCGACGCCCTTTCGGGAGGAGTGGCATACCCCGATATGCAGCAGCTCTTCGGGCCGTAATCCGGGCGACGATTTGCAGTCCGCAACAGATAGCACCGATCGCGGAACCAGATTCCGTCCCAGCAGCAACTTGATTCCAGCCAGCCACACCATCCGTTGCCCAACGCAAATCCGGGTCCACCAAAGCAGGGCCAGCTGGGCATCTGGTGGCCAACAAGTATTCAACTAAGAAGGGGCCTCAATGAAAGTTCGGCCAATCGACGAACGTGACATGCACCAGATACAAGTCAATCCCGCTTTAGGGTCATCGACTGGTGGCTCACCGGTGGGTCCGACTACCGGGAAAGGTCCTATGCATCAGAAGCAACAGATGCATCAATCCGAGAACTGATCGAGTGGGTATCAGATAGGAACCGACGTTCATGCCAGCTGTCGGAAATCTATTGCGTCGTTCCTGATTACCTCGGGCGAGAAGCAATCTTTGTTCTGATTGCAACTATCGATCACGGCACGGATTCTGGTCACGGTGCCGGTTTATCGGCAAGGTAGGGCGCGGCCGGACCAAATTGACAAGAGTCATGGATAGGTGAAAGTAGGCGGGTCCCGGTATTGCCGGAACCCGCCTACTTTCGACCTAATATTCAGTCGACGATGACGCCCGCCTGGCGCTCGGCGGCCTCAACCACGTTCGCCAACAGCATGGCCCGGGTCATCGGACCCACACCGCCGGGATTCGGGGACAGCCACCCCGCCACCTCGGCGACCGCCGGTTCAACATCTCCCACAATGCGGAACTTGCCGGTCTCCTCATCCTCGACCCGGCTCACGCCAACATCCAGGACTATGGCGCCCTCCTTGAGCTGGTTCGCCTTGACCATCTCCGGGAAACCCGCAGCGGCAACGACGACGTCCGCCATCCCGAGCAGTTCCTGTAGGTCCAGGGTGCCGGTGTGGGCGATCATCACGGTGGCGTTGATGGAACGGCGGGTGAGCAGCAGACCCAGCGGGCGGCCGACCGTCACACCGCGGCCGATCACCAGGACCTTCTTGCCGTTCAGCGAGATCTTGTGCCGGACCAGGAGCTCCACAATGCCGTGCGGTGTGCAGGGCAGCGGCGCGTTCACCGGAGAGCTGACGTTGAGGACAAGCCGGCCCAGGTTGGTCGGATGCAGTCCGTCCGCATCCTTGAGTGGATCCACGCGCTCCAGGATGGCGTTGGTGTTGATGTGGTCCGGCAGCGGCAGCTGGACAATGTAGCCGGTGGTGCCGGCGTCGGCGTTCAGCTCGTCGATGACGGCCTCCAGCTCCTGCTGCGTAATATCCGCGGGAAGGTCCCGGCGCACG
>JBBRKU010000034.1:0-9482 GCA_038231735.1 Actinomycetales bacterium
CAAGCAGGTGCTGCGCGACTGGACCGCGGGGATGCCGCCCGAGTGGGGGTTCACTCCCGGGAACCAGGTGGGGGAGATCCGCGGCGCCGCACTGCCGATGGGTTTCAACCGCACGCCGCACTACTCGCCCGGGCTGATGCTGCTGGGCGACGCCGGCGGCATGGTCAGCCCCTTCAACGGGGAGGGCATTTCCTACGCGATGGAGTCCGCCCGCTACGCCGCGGAGTTCATTGAACGCGCGTCCGATGCCAACTCGGTGCTGGCCCGGGATCATGCCCTGTCCGGGTACGCCGGCCACATCCGGGGACTCTGGGGCAGCCACTTCACGCTGGGCCGGATGTTCGCCCAGCTGATCGGCAAACCGCAGATCATGAAGCTGGCCCTGCGGACCGGAATGCCCGTTCCCGTGCTGATGCGCTTTGTGGTGCGGATGTTGGCCAATTTGACGGACAGCGGCGGCCGCGGCTTTGAGGATAGAGTGATTCACCTACTGGAGAAGCTGGTTCCGGCCACGAACAACCAGATGAGCAGCACGGCTGGCAGTCTGACTGGCGGCTTCCCGACCAGCCATTCGCCCACTCCGAAAGCTAGTGTTAAGCCGTGACTACTTCCGCAGACCCCAGCTGGACGCACGCCGGGCACGGCCTGCCCGCCTCCGGCGAGCCTGACGCGACGACGATGGCCATCGCCACCGGGCTGACGCTGCCCAAAGGTTTTTCCGGCATTGCCGGGGACCCGCGGCTGGGGCCGGCCATCGCGATGAGCCTTGCCAAGGTGGAGAAGCAGCTGCGCGAAGCGATCGCCAACTCGGACCCGCTGGCCGACGCCACCAGCCGGCATCTGGTGGAAGCCGGCGGCAAGCGGATCCGCCCCCTGTTGACCCTGTTGGCATCCCAGCTGGGGGATCCCAATCGCCCCGAAGTGATCCGGGCCGCCGTCGTCGTCGAACTCACGCACCTGGCGACGCTCTACCACGACGACGTGATGGACTCCGCGCCCTACCGCCGCGGCGCACCCACCGCCCACGAGGTCTGGGGCAACAGCGTGGCTATCCTGACCGGTGACCTGATCTTTGCCCGCGCCTCGATCCTGGTGTCCGAGCTGGGGGCCAGGGCGCTGGGGATCCAGGCGCGGACCTTTGAGCGGCTCTGCCTGGGCCAGCTGCACGAGACCGTCGGCCCGCGTCCGGATGAGGACCCGGTGGACCATTACCTGTCCGTCATCTCGGACAAGACCGGCTCCCTGGTGGCCGCCTCCGGCCAGCTGGGTGCGATCTTTGCCGGTGTGGATGAGGAGATCCAGCAGGTGCTGGTGCAGTACGGCGAGAAGGTCGGAGTGGCCTTCCAGCTGGCCGACGACGTCATTGACGTGACCGGGCTGAAGCAGGTTTCCGGGAAGACTCCGGGCACGGATCTGCGCGAGGGCGTGCCCACGCTGCCGGTCCTGCTGCTGCGCCGGGCCGCCGCCGGCGGCGATTCCTCCGCTGTTGCCGTGTTGGAGCTGGTGGATGGCGATCTGACCTCGGATGATGCGCTGGCCGAGGCCGTGGCCGCCCTGCGCGGACATGCCGTCACCGCGGAGTCGTGGGCCGCGGCGCGCCAGTGGGCCGACGACGCCATTGCCGCCCTGGATCCCATCCCGGACGGAGCGGTCAAGAGCGCGCTCGCGTCTTTTGCCACCGCCGTGGTCTCCCGCGAGGTCTAGGGCCCGATACCGGCTCTGCCTGCCCGCTCAGGCCGGACCTGCCGGACGGGCCAGCTCAGGCCAGCTGCCGCCGGGCCCGCTCAGGCCAGCTGCCGCCGTCGTGCTCTGAGAACTGACCACCTTTGGCCGGACGGACGGCATAAAAAACGGCGTGTCGGGTGTTTTGTCGGCGTGTCGCCGGGAAAAGTGGTCAGAAGTCGGAGGCCCGTGCCCACTGGCCCTGCACAGCCAGAAATTTGGCGCCCTCCGTCCACTTCCAGCAACCGGCCGACTGACCCGGGCCCACCAGCCGGTCACCATTGCAGTCATGGACCTTCCCCTAGCGCTGAAATCCTCCGGCGGCGTCGCGAGCCGCCGGTCGCTGCTGGGTCGCGGCTTCACCGACGGCCAGATCCGGCGGGCGCTGCGGGACGGGACCATCAGCAGCCGCCAGCGCGGAGTCTTCGAGTTGCCGGCCGCGGATTCGATGTTCGTGCAGGCCCACGCGCTCAACGGCGTCCTGACGTGTGTCTCCGCGGCGCCCTAATACCAGCTCTGGTGTCTCCACGACCATGCGGAACTTCATCTGACCTGCAGTAACGGCCTGCCCAGACGTCCGGCTGTAACGCACCGGAAACGCCTGCTGCCGCCGAACCGGAACCGGCCGGTGGCCGCCCTGGCCGACGTCCTGCTGCATGCCCTTCGGTGCCTGCCCCGCTTCGAAGCGCTGGCGATGGTGCAGTGCGCCGTCGGACGCGGAGATATCGACATCGGTTTCCTACGCGACCGTCTGGCAGGGAACCTGAATGGCGGTGCCCGCGGAGTGCTGGGCCTGGTGGCGCCCCGCGCCGACTCGCTGCTGGAACCGATCGCCCGGGTGCTGTTCCGGGAGGCGAGATATTGGACCGAATGCTACGTGCAGATCGATGGGGTGGGCGAGGTCGACTTCCTTCTGGAGGGGTACCTGGTCGTGGAGATCGACGGGGCCACACACTTTGAGCTCCGGAGCATCAAGAAGGACCGGCGGCGGGACAATATGACGATCATTGGCGGCTACCTGGTCCTGCGCTACTTCTATGACGACGTCGTTTACCATCCCGAGCGGATGGTTGCCGAGGTTGCCGCCGTCCTCAAACGGGGACAGGGGTGGCGTCCGTGAAGATGGAGCTCTGAGAACTGACCATCTTTGGCGGCCGGACGGCCTCCCGGGTCGGCGTGTTGCCCGATCTGCCGGAGTGGCGCCGGGAAAGATGGTCAGAAGTCAGCGGTGGGCAGCAGGGATACGGGTAGCAGGGAGCCGGGCGGCAGGAACCCCCGCCGGCGAAGCCGCTAGTCGTCGTCCTCGTCGGAGAAGGCCCAGTCGAACATGTCGAAGACGAACTCGCTGAAGGTGCCCTCTTCGCTGGTCCAGCTGCCCTTGGCATTGTTCCGGCGCCAGACGATGGGATCCGGGACGTCCAGCTGGTCAGCCCGGAAGCCCCAGGTGAACTCCTCATCCTCGTCCTCAAGGAAGAGGAGGTAGCCGTCCTCCATCTCGAGCTCCTCCGGGTCCCAGAAGTAGTGGTGCGCCTCCATCAGTTCCTCGCAGCCCCCCAGCGCGTGCAGGAATTCGCGCAGCACCTGCGGGACCTGGAGGTGATGTTCGGCCAGGATCCCATCCAGCTCGGACAGCGGGATGCCGTCGTCCTCCTGCCAGGGCTCCTCCAGATATTCGGGGACCAGGCCGCGGAATTTGTCCAGGAACATCTCACTCATGGGGGTCTCCAAGTCGGTGGGGGGATCTGGAAATAATCCTAGTCGGGAATCCGGCTGGTCCGGTGCCAGCCGCGGACGGCCAGCGGCGCCTGCCAGCGAAGGTGCCGGCTGAGCACGCGCAGGGCAAAGACGACGACGGCGATGCCGGTCCCGCTGGCCAGGTTCAGCCAGCCGGCCCCGAAGAGAGCGGCGGTCAGGGCGGCACCCAGGAACGCCGGAATGGCGTAGAGATCCTTGGGATCGAAGAGCTCCGGCACCTCATTGGCGGTGATGTCCCGGAGCAGCCCGCCGCCCACCGCCGAGGTGACGCCGAGGACGATCCCCGCCACCGGATTCATCCCGGCGGCCAGGGCCTTCAGCGTGCCGGTGATGCAGAACAGGGCCAGCCCGCCGGCGTCGAAGAGCATCAGCAGATTGCCCACCCGTTCCACGCTGCGGAACAGAACAAACACCAGGATGGCGGCCACCACGGGCGGCACCAGGTACGAGGGGTTGGAGAAGGCCGCGGGGACGCCGGCGCCGATGATGACGTCGCGGACCACGCCGCCGCCCAGGCCGACCAGGGAACCGAGCAGCAGCGAACCGACCAGGTCGAAGCCCTTGCGGGCGGCCAGCAGGCAGCCGGAGACGGCGAAGAAGAAGACACCGAGCAGGTCCAGGGTCAGCGGGATATCGATAGTCATGGGTGGTGGTGTGGCTCCGTCCGGCGGACCCGGGTTGGTCCCGTACAAGATTACGGTGTGGACCGTCCCGCGGGGGCGGCCGGCCGCTGGCTAAGCTGGAGGCATGACTTCTTTGGGGGTGTCCAGCGAACCACTCGTGCACATTGATGGATTCCGGATGGACTTTGGCGAACAGACGGTGATCCGCGACCTGTCCTTTGACGTCCAGCACGGGGAGACGTTCGGCTTCCTGGGCAGCAACGGTTCGGGAAAGACGACGACGATCCGGGCTCTGCTGGGCATCTACCGTCCCACAGGCGGGACGCTGCACATTGGCGGCAAGGTTTTCTCGGACACCTATGGCTCCAGACTGGGATACCTGCCGGAAGAGCGGGGGCTGTACAAGAAGGAATTCGTGCTGGACGTTATGGTTTATTTTGGCCGGCTCAAGGGGCTCAGCGCCCGTGATGCCAAGGACTATTCGCTGAAATATCTGGACCGGGTTGACCTGGCGGACAAGGCCCGAGTGCGCATCGACAAGCTCTCCGGCGGCGAGCAGCAGAAGATCCAGTTGGGCGTGACGATCATGAACGATCCGGAACTGCTGATCCTGGATGAGCCCACCAAGGGCTTTGACCCGGTCAACCGTCGGCTGCTGATGGACATCATCGAAGACCGTAAAAAGGCCGGCGCCACGGTGGTGATGGTGACCCACCAGATGGAGGAAGTCGAGCGGCTCTGCGACCGGATCGTGCTGCTCAAGGAAGGCAAGGCGGAGGCCTACGGAACCATCGACGAGGTCCAGAACCAGTACGGCGGCCGCACGGTGCGGCTGCGCTACTCCGGAGCTGTGCCGCCGTCGTCGAACTACGAGGTGGTGTTGCGCGAAACCAACTACGCCGAACTGGCGCTGCGCCAGGGCACCGACGAGGCGGACGTGCTGCGCGAGCTGGTGGATTCCGGCGTCACAGTGCGGGGCTTCATAGCTGCCAAGCGGTCCCTGGAGGATATTTTCATCGAGGTCTACGGCGACGGCGAGCGGCACGGACGGGACGGACGATAGCGATGGCGAGACATAACCTGGGCACGGTGGTGCAGTTCGAATTCCTGCGGACTGTCAGGAAGCGGCGGTTCTGGATTGCCACCCTGGCCATCCCGATCGTCCTGGGCATCGTCTTCGGTCTGGTGTACCTGAGCAATTCCGCCACCAAGGATTCCGCCGATGCGCAGAAGAATGACAGGTTCTCCTTCACCTATTCGGACGATTCGGGACTGATCAGCCCGGAGCTGGCCCTCTCCTTCGGCGGAAAGGTGGCGCCGGATCCGGTCGCCGCCATTGAAGAGGTCAAGAGCGGGAGACTCGATGCGTACTTCTCCTATCCCCGGGATCCGGTCAAGGATGATGTTGCCGTCTACGGCAAGGACCAGGGCATCTTCAAGAACGGCGGCTACAATGCGGTGGCCAAGCAGCTGATGGTGCTCTCCGCGCAGCAGAAGGTGGGATCCGCCCAGGTGGCGGCGCTGGTGCAGGGCAACTTCAAGACCGACGCCAAAACGTATAAGGACGGCGCCGAATCCGGTGGCATGGGCACCGTGGTTCCGCCGCTGCTGTGCCTGGTGGTCTTCTACGTGACGATCATCCTGCTGGCCAACCAGATGCTGGCCTCGACCCTGGAGGAAAAGGAAAACCGGGTCACCGAAATGATCCTGACGACGCTCAACCCCACCACTTTGGTGGTGGGTAAGGTCATTTCCCTCTTCCTGGTCGGCCTGCTGCAGATGGTGGTCTTCAGCACGCCCATGGTCATCGGCTACCTGTTTTTCCGGGACAAACTCAATATTCCCGACTTTGACCTGTCGCATCTGACGCTGCAGCCCGGGCCCATGATCGTGGGCGTCCTGCTGCTGATTGGCGGCTTCATCCTTTTCACCGGCGTGCTGGTGGCGATTGGGGCGGTGATGCCCTCGGCCAAGGAAGCCGGCACGATCTTCGGGCCCATCATGGCGCTGATCTTCATCCCGTTCTACATCGTGACGCTGGTGGTGAGCGATCCGCAGGCGGTGATTGTACAGATCTTCACCTATTTCCCGATGTCCGCTCCGGTCACCGCAATGCTGCGCAATGCCTTCGGTTCGCTGAATCCGGTGGAATCCACCATCGTGATAACCGAGCTGTTCGTGCTCGGATTCATCTCGCTGCGGGTGGCCGTGCACCTGTTCCGATACGGCTCCATCGAGTATTCGCGCAAGCTGTCGCTGCGGACGGCTTTCGGACGCCGAACGGCACCGGGCGCTCCGTACCCCGCCACCACCACATCTCCAACCACTCCTGGCACCACCACCGATGTCGGCGCCCGCGCCAAGGATCCCCTGAAGGACCGTTCATGAGTGCCCCAGTTGAACCCGTCCTCATCGCCTGTGCCCACGGAACCAGCAACCCGGCGGGCCGGGAATGTATCAATCGGGTGCGGGAGCAGATCGCCGCACTCCGCCCGGGGCTGCGGGTGCTTGAGGCCTACGTCGACGTCCAGGATCCGGCCCTGCCGGACGTGGTGGACGCGCTGCCCGACGGGACGCCCGCCGTCGTCGTCCCGCTGTTGCTCTCGGTCGGTTACCACGTCCGGGTGGACATTGCCCGCGCCGTCGCGAGCCGGCCGGAGCTGCGGGCGGCGGCTCCGCTGGGCCCGGACCCGCGGCTGGCCCAGCTGATGCGCGAGCGGCTGCATGCGGTGCCGGAGGACTGGGGGATTGTGCTCGCCGCGGCCGGGTCATCGGATCCGACGGCGGCGGACAGCGTCGAGGAGCTGGCGGCCCAGCTGCGGCGGCTGATGCCGCAGCGGATCCTGGCCGGCTACGGCGCCAGCGCCCGGCCCTCGGTGCCGGCCGCCGTCGCACGGCTGAAGTCCGAAGGGGCGCAAAAAGTGGCCATTGCCTCCTACCTGCTGGCTCCCGGATACTTCCATGACCAGCTCGCCAAGGCCGGCGCTGACCTGGTGGCTGAGCCGCTCCTGCCGGCCGAAGCGGTCGCCGAGCTGGCGCTGGATCGTTTCGACCAGGCACTCGGGACGCATCCGGGCACCCCTGTTGGCAAGGAAAATCCGTGAGGTGACGAAATGTTTCCGCCCGTGACCTAGCGTTTCTTTTGCCTTTCGGTGGGTCCCGCCGCGGGCCTAACCTCGAATCATGACGCAGACAGCTCTAGCCGGAGCGACCTCAGAGTCCGCCCGTACCGCCTCCTCGGAACGCCCCGAGCGCCCGGCCCGCCAGGATCGGCCCACCCGTCCCGGCCGACCGGCAGCCAAACCGCACGGCCAGTGGAAGGTCGACGGCACGGCCCCGCTGAACGCCAACGAGGTGTGGAAGCAGGAGGACGGCGGCCTGAGCTGCCGGGCGCGCATCGAGACCATCTACGCCAAGCAGGGCTTCGACAGCATCGACAGCGATGACCTGCACGGCCGTTTCCGCTGGTGGGGCCTCTACACCCAGCGCCGGCAGGGGATCGATGGCGGCAAGACCGCCACCCTGGAACCGCACGAGCTCGAGGACAGATACTTCATGCTCCGGGTCCGGATCGACGGCGGCGCCCTCAGCTCCGAGCAGCTGCGGGTCATCGGCGGGATTTCCACCGATTTTGCCCGGGATTCGGCGGACCTGACGGACCGCCAGAACATCCAGCTGCACTGGATCGAGATCGAAAACGTGCCCGAAATCTGGCGCCGCCTGGAGTCCGTGGGCCTGTCCACCACCGAGGCCTGCGGCGATGTTCCCCGCGTGATCCTGGGCAGCCCGGTGGCCGGCATCGCCAAGGACGAGATCCTGGATCCGACCGAACTGATCCAGGAATTGAGCCAGAGGTTCATTGGGGACCCTGAGTTTGCCAACCTGCCGCGCAAGTACAAGACGGCCATCACCGGCCATCCGTCGCAGGACGTGGTTCACGAGATCAATGATGTGTCCCTGGTGGGCGTGGTGCATCCCGAGCTGGGGCCTGGCTATGATCTCTGGGTGGGCGGGGCGCTATCCACCTACCCTCGGCTGGCGGAGAGGCTCGGTGCCTTCGTGGCCCCCGAGGTCGCCGCCAACGTCTGGGTGGGCGTGACCAGCATCTTCCGTGACTACGGTTACCGCCGGATGCGCAACAAGGCGCGGATGAAATTCCTGCTGGCCGACTGGGGCACCGAGAGGTTCCGCCAGGTACTGGAGGACGAATACCTGGGCCATAAGCTGCCCGACGGTCCTGCCGCGCCCAAACCGTCTACGCCCGGGGACCACGTGGGGGTCCACGAGCAGAAGGACGGCAGGTTCTTCATCGGCGCGACGCCGACGGTGGGCCGGCTGTCCGGAACCACCCTGACCGCGCTGGCGGACACTCTTGAAGCCCACGGTTCCTACCGGCTGCGCACCACGCCGCACCAGAAGATCGTGGTCCTGGATGTCCCCAAGGACCGGGTGGAGCCGCTGGTGGCGGAGTTGGACAGGCTGGGCCTGAGCGCCCGGCCGTCCCTGTTCCGCCGTTCCACCATCGCTTGCACAGGCATCGAATTCTGCAAGCTTGCCATTGTCAACACCAAGGACACCGCCGCAGCGGCCATCACCGAACTGGAGAAGCGGCTGGCGGATCTGACGGACAGCGGCCAGCTGACCCAGCCGATAGCGCTGAACATCAACGGCTGCCCCAATTCCTGCGCCCGGATCCAGACGGCGGACATCGGGCTCAAGGGCATGATGCTTCCAACGCCCGACGGCGATCCCACCCCGGGCTTCCAAGTCCACCTGGGCGGCGGGCTGGCCTCGGTGGACCGCGAGGAAGCCGGGCTGGGGCGGACGATCCGCGGACTGAAGGTGACGGTGGAGGATCTGCCGGACTATGTGGAAAGGGTGGTCCGGACGTACATCGGCCACCGCGAGTCCGGCGAGTCGTTCGCCGAATGGGCGCACCGCGCCGATGAGGAGGTCCTGCAATGAGCGGCGACCGCTCGTTGATCGAGCCTGTCGAGATCGCCCAGCTGCAGGCGCTCGCAGAGTCAGGCGCGGCGGAACTGGGCTGGGACGCTTCGGCTGAGGACGTCATTGCCTGGGTTAGCCGGAACTTCGACGTCAGGGACGTCGCCGTCGCCTGCTCCATGGCCGACGCCGTGCTGCCTGCCCTGGTCGCGGACCAGCTGCCCGGGGTGGACGTGCTCTTCCTCGAGACCGGCTACCACTTCCCGGAAACCTACGCCACCCGGCAGGAGGTGGCGGCGAACCTGAACGTTACCGTCGTCGACGTCCTGCCGGAGCACACCGTCGCTGAGCAGGACTCGCTGCTGGGCAAGGATCTCTTTGCCCGAGATCCCGGCCAGTGCTGTGCGCTGCGCAAGGTGGCCCCGCTGCGCAGGACCC
>JBBRKU010000035.1:0-9480 GCA_038231735.1 Actinomycetales bacterium
CCGCTGGTCGAGCCTGTCGAGACCAAGAATGGCGCCCCGACAGTTTCGATCGCCGATTCGCTGGTGAACCTGGTCCGCGCCAAGGGGATCCCGACCGGTGCGCTCCCCGGTTCCTCCGCCGGTGAGCAGTGGCTCTCCCGCTACTCCCATTCGCTGATGGGGGTCTTCGGCACACCGCAGCGCGTGCTGGTCCGGGGAGCCGGGGCCGTGGTCTGGGACGCGGACGGCAAGGAGTATCTGGACCTGCTCGGCGGCATTGCCGTGAACGCACTGGGCCACGCCCACCCGTTCGTCACCTCCGTCATTGCCAGCCAGCTTTCGACGCTCGGGCATGTCTCCAACTTCTTCACCAGTCCCACCCAGATCGCGCTGGCAGAAAAACTGCTGCAGTTGTGCGGTGCACCGGCCGGTTCGCGCGTTTTCTTCGCCAACTCCGGCACGGAAGCGAACGAGGCCGCCTTCAAGCTGGCCCGCTCGCACGGCAAACGGAGCGGCACCGGACGCACCAAGATCGTTGCTCTGGAGGGTGCGTTCCACGGGCGGACCATGGGGGCGCTGGCCATGACGGCCAAGCAGGCCTACCGTGAGCCGTTCGAGCCGATGCCGGCCGGTGTGGTGCACATTCCGTTCAACGACCTCGACGCACTGCGCGCCGCGCTGGATGACACCGTTGCCGCCCTCATCCTGGAACCGATCCAGGGCGAGGCCGGCGTCCGGCCGCTGAGTGCGGAATACCTCAAGGCCGCACGGCAGCTCACCCGCGAGGCAGGGGCGCTGCTGATCCTGGACGAGGTCCAGACGGGCATTGGCCGGACCGGCGAGTGGTTTGCCGGAATAGCGGATCCCGAAATGGAGCAGTCAGCGGGGTCCGGAGCGGCGTCCGGTTCTGCCACCGGAGCGGCGGCCGCCGGGTCCGCCGCCGCCGCGCGCGCCGCGGACCTGCCGGACGCGATCACCCTGGCCAAGGGCCTGGGCGGGGGATTCCCGATAGGTGCCCTGATCACCATTGGCGAGCAGACGTCGTCGTTGTTGTCGGCCGGACAGCACGGGACCACCTTCGGCGGGAACCCGGTGTCGACGGCGGCGGCGTTGGCCACCCTGCACGTGATCGAGTCGCAGCAGGTGCTGGCGCATGTCCGCCGTGTGGGCGACCGGCTCGCGCAGGGCCTGGCGGTAGTCCCCGGTGTGACTGAGGTGCGCGGGCATGGGCTGCTGATCGGTTTCGACCTGGAGCAGGACGTCGCGGCGGAGGTTGTCCGGCTGGCCCTGGACGCCGGCTTCATCATCAATGCGCCGCGGCCGTCGACCATCCGGCTGGCACCGCCGCTCATCCTGACCGAGGAGCAGGCGGATAAATTCCTCGCGGCCCTCCCCGGCCTGATCGCGACGGCCTTCGCGGCACGGCAGTCCAGCCACAAGCCGGATCCCGCCCCGCAATCCGCCGGAAACCACGGCGCCAAAGGAGCAGCATCATGACCCGCCACTTCCTTCTCGATACGGACCTGACACCCGCCGAGCAGGCCGAGGTCCTGGATTTGGCCGCGGCGCTGAAGAAGGAACCGTACTCGCGCAGGACCTTCGCCGGCTCCGGCGCGGGCCGCAAGACCGTGGCCGTCATCTTCGACAAGACCTCCACCCGGACCCGGGTTTCCTTCGCCACCGGCGTCGCGGACCTGGGCGGCGTGCCGCTGATTATCGGCGCCGGCGAGTCGCAGCTGGGCCACAAGGAAACCATCGCGGATACGGCCAAGGTGCTGGAGCGGATGGTGGCCACCATCGTCTGGCGCACCTACGCGCAGGCGGGGCTGGAGGAGATGGCCGCGAACTCGTCGGTTCCCGTGATCAACGCGCTCTCCGATGACTACCACCCGTGCCAGCTGCTGGCGGACCTGCTCACCATCCGGGAGCATAAGGGCACACTGGCCGGCCTGACCCTGACCTATCTGGGCGATGCGGCCAACAACATGGCCAACTCCTACCTGCTGGCGGGGGTCACGGCCGGCATGCATGTGCGCGTGGCCGGCCCCGAGGGCTTCTTGCCCGACGACGCCGTCGTTGCCGCCGCGCGGGCCCGCGCCCAGGAAACCGGCGGCTCGGTCCTGGTCACCACGGACGCGGCCGCCGCCGTCGAGGGCGCCGATGTGCTGGCGACGGACACCTGGGTCTCGATGGGCCAGGAGGATGAGAAGGCGGCGCGGCTGGGGCTTTTCAAGGACTACGCGCTCGACGGCGGTGCCCTCGCCAAGGCGGCGGCGGACGCGATTGTGCTGCATTGCCTGCCAGCCTACCGGGGCTATGAGATTTCCGCGGATGTGATCGACGGACCGCAGTCGGTGGTCTGGGACGAGGCGGAGA
Source organism: Actinomycetales bacterium (assembly GCA_038231735.1). Lineage (GTDB taxonomy): Bacteria > Actinomycetota > Actinomycetes > Actinomycetales > Micrococcaceae > Arthrobacter_M. The sequence continues at coordinate 2,356 of JBBRKU010000035.1, forward strand.
ACCGGCTGCACGCGCAGAAGGCGCTGATGGTGTGGCTGGTGGAGCGGTCATGAGCGTCGCCGCTTCGGTTCCCGGCGCTGGGATGCCCGCCACCAAGACGGCCCGCCAGGCCAGGATCAGGTCGCTGCTGGCCAGCCGGCCGGTGCGCTCACAGGCGGAGCTGGCCGCGCTGCTGGCCCACGACGGACTCGTCGTCGGGCAGGCGACACTGTCCCGGGACCTGGTTGAGCTGCGGGCCGTGCGCGTCCGCGGACAGGATGGCGCGCTGGTGTATGCCGTGCCGCAGGAAGGCGGCGACCGGACCCCGCATTCGGCGGTCCCGCAGGAGCTGCTGGATACACGGCTGATGCGGCTGTGCGCCGAGCTGCTCGTGACGGCGGAGTCGTCCGGGAACATCGTTGTGCTGCGCACACCGCCGGGCGCCGCCAATTTCCTGGCGCTGGCGATCGACCATTCCGTGTTGCCGTCCATCCTCGGTACGATCGCCGGGGATGACACGGTGCTGCTGGTGACCCGGGATCCGCTGGGCGGGGCCGACATGGCGGCACGGTTCCTGGCGTTCGCCGCCGAGCCCGGATCCGGTGCCTGATGAAAGACTTTCAATCGTGAAGATGTACAACCAATAATTAGGAGCATGTTGTGACTGACCGCATTGTTTTGGCCTATTCCGGTGGCCTCGATACCTCCGTTGCCATCGGCTGGATCGGTGAAGCCACCGGAGCCGAAGTCATCGCCGTCGCCGTGGATGTAGGACAGGGCGGTGAGTCCCTGGAGACCATCCGCCAGCGCGCCCTGGGCTGCGGCGCCGTCGAGGCTTACGTAGCGGATGCCCGCGATGAATTCGCGAACGAGTACTGCATGCCCACGCTGAAGGCGAACGCCCTCTATCAGGGCCATTACCCCCTGGTTTCCGCCATCTCCCGGCCGGTCATTGTGAAACACCTGGTCAAGGCCGCCCGCGAGTTCGGCGCCACCACCGTGGCCCACGGCTGCACCGGCAAGGGCAACGACCAGGTCCGCTTCGAGGTGGGCATCCAGACGCTTGGCCCGGACCTGAAGTGCATTGCCCCGGTCCGCGACCTGGCCCTGACCCGGGACAAGGCCATCGCCTTCGCCGAGGAGAAGGGCCTGCCGATCGAGACCACCAAGAAAAACCCGTATTCGATCGACCAGAATGTCTGGGGACGCGCCGTCGAAACCGGTTACCTGGAGGACATCTGGAACGCCCCCACCAAGGACATCTACGACTACACCGCCACCCCGGACTTCCCGCCGGCGCCGGATGAGGTCACCATTTCCTTCCGGCAGGGCGTGCCGGTGGCGATCGACGGCGTGGCCGTCACCCCGCTGCAGGCCATCCAGGAGCTGAACCGCCGCGCCGGCGCGCAGGGCGTGGGCCGGATCGACGTCGTCGAGGACCGGCTGGTGGGCATCAAGAGCCGCGAAATCTACGAAGCTCCGGGTGCTATGGCGCTGATCACCGCGCACAAACACCTCGAGGATGTCACCATTGAGCGCGAGCAGGCCCGCTTCAAGGCCACCGTTGGCCAGCGCTGGAGTGAACTGGTGTATGACGGCCAGTGGTTCTCTCCGCTGAAGCGCTCGCTGGAGGCCTTCGTCGAGGACACCCAGCAATACGTCTCCGGCGACATCCGGATGACGCTGCACGGCGGCGCGGCCGTGGTCAACGGGCGGCGTTCGGACACCTCGCTGTACGACTTCGACCTGGCCACCTACGACACCGGCGACACCTTCGACCAGTCCCAGGCCCGGGGCTTCATCGAGCTGTGGGGCATGTCCTCCAAGGTTGCCTCCAAGCGCGACCAGCGCGCCGCCGGAAAGTAGCCCCGGTGGCTGAGAAGAGCGACAACCCCCCGGCCGAGCCTGTGAAGACCCGCTCCGCGACCAACACCGGCGCGCTGTGGGGCGGCCGCTTTGCCGGCGGCCCCGCGGATGCCCTGGCCGCGCTGAGCAAGTCAACGCACTTCGACTGGCGGCTGGCGCTTTACGACATCGCCGGATCCAAGGCGCATGCCCGCGTGCTGCACACGGCCGGACTGCTCGACGACGGCGAGCTCGACGGCATGCTGGCGGCCCTGGACCGGCTCGCGGCGGATGTTGAATCCGGGGCCTACGTGGCCGCCGATGCCGACGAAGACGTGCACGGGTCGCTGGAACGCGGACTGATTGAACGCGCCGGCGTGCAGCTGGGGGGCAAGCTCCGTGCCGGCCGGTCGCGCAACGACCAGATCGCCACCCTGGGCCGGATGTACCTGCGCGACCATGCCCGGATCATAGCCCGCGGCGTGCTCGCCGTCGTCGACTCTTTGGTCGGCCAAGCCAAAGCGCATCACGGTGTGGCCATGCCCGGCCGGACCCATCTGCAGCACGCCCAGCCCGTGCTGCTCAGCCACCATCTGCTGGCCCACGCCTGGGCGCTGTTGCGCGACGTGCAGCGGCTCCAGGATTGGGACAAACGCGCCGCCGTATCCCCGTACGGCTCGGGCGCGCTCGCCGGGTCCTCGCTGGGACTCGACCCCAACGCCGTCGCCGTCGATCTCGGCTTTGACTCCGCGACGTGGAATTCGATTGATGGCACCGCCGCCCGTGATGTCTTCGCCGAGTTCGCCTGGATTTCGGCCATGATCGGCGTGGACCTGTCCCGGATCAGCGAGGAAGTCATCCTCTGGGCCACCAAGGAATTCTCCTTCGTCACGCTGGATGATTCGTACTCAACGGGCTCCTCGATCATGCCGCAGAAGAAGAATCCGGATGTCGCGGAGCTTGCGCGAGGCAAGGCCGGACGGCTGATCGGGGACCTGACCGGGCTGCTGGCCACGCTCAAGGGACTGCCGCTGGCCTACAACCGGGATCTGCAGGAGGACAAGGAGCCCGTTTTCGATGCCGCGGACACCCTGGAGCTGCTGCTGCCGGCCGTGTCCGGGATGATCGCCACCCTGGTCTTCAACACGGACCGCATGCAGGCGCTGGCTCCGCAGGGCTTTGCGCTCGCCACCGACATCGCCGAATGGCTGGTCCGGCAGGGCGTACCGTTCCGCGAGGCGCATGAGCTCTCCGGCGCGGCGGTCAAACTGGCCGAGGGCCGCGGCGTGGAGCTGTGGGATCTGACCGATGACGAGTACGCCGGCATCTCGGCGCACCTGACGCCGGAGGTCCGCACCGTGCTCAGCACCGAGGGGTCGCTGAACAGCCGAAGCGCCCAAGGCGGCACATCGCCGTCGGCCGTGCTGGCCCAGCTGGACGCGCTCGAGGCCCAGCTGGCCGGAGCCCGCGCCTTCCCGTCCTGACGGTTGACCGCACACTTCGCGCCCATGTTGGTCGAAAACATGGGCGCGAAGTGTCCTTTCAACGGTCGGCGGTGGCGCCGCCGGCGGGCAGTAGGCTTGCTCCATGACTGAGCTTTCAACGACGCAGCTTCTGGCTGAAATCGAATCCGCTGCGGCGACTTTGCGGCAAAAGGCAGCGGCCCTGTCCGACGACGACGTCCGCGGCGCCACTGAGCTTCCCGGCTGGACCCGCGGCCACGTGCTGGCCCACCTCTGCGGGATCTCTAACGCCATGGCCCGCCAGGTGGAATACGCCCAGCGCGGCGAAACCATAGAACTGTACGACGGCGGATACGAAGGGCGCACGAAAGCAATCGAACTGGCCGCCGGGCACCCCGCCGTCGAGCACCAGGCCGACCTGGACCAGGCGCTGGACCGGGCCATCGCGGCGTTCCGCGGCCTGGCTGAGGCAGATTGGCAGACCCCTATCACCTTCCGAGGCGGCTTGGTTTACGACGGCGGACTGGCGCTCTGGCGCGAACTGGTCATTCATCTTGCGGATCTGGCCGTGGGCCGCGGACCCGAGACCTGGTCCCGGCCGTTCTGCGAGCACCTGTTCAGCTTCCTGCAGGCCCGGGTCCCCGAGAGCCTGCGGTTCAAGCTCCAGCCCCTGGGACTGCCGCCCGTCACGCTCGGCAGCGGGGAACAGTCCGTTGCCATTAGCGGCATGCTGACGGACATAGCCGCATGGCTGGCAGGCCGCACACCTAGCCTGGGCAGCCTTCGTGCCACGGCCGCGGCCGACGGCGTCGACCTCCCCGCGCTGCTCCCCTGGCCCTCCGGCGTCCCGGCGCCAAAGTAGACCGTCCCCAGCCCATCGATAGTGCATTTGGTGCTCGATTCAGGGCTGTAACGGGCACGGAGTGCTCAGTCGATCCGGGAGGGGCAGGGACCGATGCGGGCGAAGACGTGGGCGCGGGGTGCCCCTCAACGGAGGGTTTTTACGGACGCGCGCCATAGGTGCATGGTGGCGTATGACCGCCACGGGCTGAACTGTTCGGCGTAACCGGAGGCACCCTTGGGGCTGCTGGACGGCGCTGGGGCGTTCGCCCCCGTGCCCCCAGATGGCTGGGCGCCGCCGTCGAGCCTTGCCAGACCGTTACGGACGGCCGCATCGTTGGCCAGGAAGACGTCGGGGGAGCCCAGCACCCGCATCGCGACGTAGCCCACCGTCCACGGCCCGATGCCCGGCAGCGGAAGAAGCTTGGCATTCAGTGAGGCCAGATCATCCTCGACGCCGATCCTGAGTTCGTCGCTGGCCAGCAAGGCCGCCGTGGAACAGACGGAATCGATGCGCCGGCGCGGCCCGCGCAGAATCCCGGCCCCATGCTCCGCGATTTGCGCCGCGGTGGGGAAGAGACGGACCAGCGCGCCGCCGGGTGTGCGGCTCGGAGTGCCGACGGCGGCAAGCTGGTTGAGTGCCGTACGGGCCGCTGCCACGGTGATCTGCTGGCCGATCATGGCCCGGATCAGGATTTCGCCGGCATCCACCGACCCGGGCAACCGGATCCCCGGGATCAGCCCGACGCGCAGCGCGATGGCGGGTTCACAGGAGAGCACCGAGTCGATGGCGCGGGGGTCCGCATCCAGGTCAAACAGCCGCCGGACCCGGCTCAGCAGTGCTGGCAGATCGCGAAGATCCTCCAGATGGACGGTCAGCTCGAGGCTGCTCCCGGTCCACCGCAGGTCAAACCGGCCGTGGCCATGGGGCAGGGCGAGAGTGCGGGCATAGTGCGTGCCGTCCGCGTCCTCCACCCCGCTGACGGCGCGCGCGGCGAGGAATTCGAAGATGCCCGGATCGAACGGTTCGCGGTAGGGCAGCGTCAGCCGAAGCACGGTCGGCGGATGAGGCGCTGTTGCCGGGACGGGCACCCTGCCTTGGGGCCGTGGCCCAGTCCAGGCCTTGGCCCGCAGCTCGGTGGGGGTCAGGGCGAAGACCTCGGTCACGGTGTCATTGAACTGACGGACGCTGTTGAATCCGGCAGCGAAGGCGACGTCGGAAAATTTCAGCTGTGTTGCGGTCAGCTCGGCCGTGAGGATCCGGGTCAGCTGCCGGCTCGAATATCCCAGCGTCGTTGCAAGCTCGGTCACACCACCGCGGTCCACCACGCCGTCGCCTATCAGCCGCATCGCCCGGCCTGCCACATCGGAGCGCAGATTCCACTCGGGGCTGCCCGGCACAGCCTCGGGCAGGCACCGTTTGCAGGCCCGGTAACCGGAATCGTGTGCGGCGGCGGAGGTCCGGAAGAACGTCACGTTCTCCGCCTTGGGGGTCCGCGCGGGGCATGAGGGGCGGCCAGTAAATGCCGGTGCTTCGAACCGCCGTGAAGAATTGGCCGTCGAACCGTCCATCCCGGGATTCGATCACACGGTAGCGCTGCCAGAAGTCCATGGCTTCCATAGTGCCAGCCCGCCGGCAGTGCTGCTAGCGGAAATCGGACACGGGCAGGAGCGGCCGCAGATCCGCTGTGTCTCCTGCCCGCATTGCGCACGGGATGCCTGCGGTATAGTCGGGAAAACGGCGATGGATCCCGCCGGGGTCACGGCCCGCACCGCCGCAGTGGCTGATGGTTCCTGCCTTGGAGACGCGCTCAGGCAGGTGGACATGAAACCGGCGAGAACCCGCGGGCGGCCGACGCTGAAGGCCTTTTCCTTCATCCTTGCCTTCGGATGGATCAGCTTGCTGGGGGATTTCGTCTACGAGGGTGCCCGATCGATCACGGGCCCGCTGCTCGTGTCTCTGGGCGCCTCGGCAGCCGCCGTCGGACTGATTACCGGCGCCGGTGAGGCTGCGGCCCTGCTGCTGCGGCTTATTTCCGGGCCACTGGCCGATCGGACCCGCAGGTTCTGGACGCTGGCAATCACGGGATACGTCCTGACGGCTGTGGCCGTACCCCTGCTGGGATTTGCCGGGGTTCTGTGGGTCGCAGCGGTTCTGGTGATCACCGAACGCGTCGGTAAGGCGGTGCGCAGCCCCGCAAAAGACACCATGCTCTCCCATGCCGCCTCCGCGATGGGTCGCGGGAAGGGCTTCGCCGTCCAGGAGGCGATGGACCAGGCCGGCGCGGTGGTGGGTCCGCTGACCGTGGCCGGGATGCTTGCCCTGACGGGCAACAGCTACGGGCCGTCGCTGCTGGTGCTGGCTGTTCCCGGCGTCGGCATGGTGGCCGCCCTGCTGTGGCTCCGGCGGCGGGTTCCGGCCCCGGAGGCCTACGAGGTCGGGCCCGGCGAAGCAGCGCCCGGCGAAGCAGCGCCTGGCGAAGCAGCGCCTGGCGAAGCAGCGCCCGGCGAAGCAGCGACGCAGCATGGACCCCCGCCACATGGACTCCCTCCGCACGGACCCCCGCCGCATGGACCCCGTCCACCGCACGATCCGGGACGGCGCAGCCCTGCGTTGCCGGCAGCCTTCTGGCAGTATGCAGCCTTCACCGCGCTGACGGTGAGCGGAATCGCCACCTTCGGCGTGCTGTCCTTCCATATGGTCTCCCGCGGCATCATCCCGGCGCCGGCGGTGCCAGTGGTCTACGCCGCCGTCATGGTCATCGACGCGTTGGCGGCGCTGGCCAGTGGCTGGCTGTACGACCGCTTCGGGGCCGCGGCGCTGGGGGTCCTCCCGATTCTGGCCGCCCTGGTCCCGGTACTCGTCTTCAGGGCCTCCGCCGCGCCTGTCATTGCCGGCTCGCTGCTGTGGGGCTGCGCGATGGGCGTCCAGGAATCCACGATGCGAGCCATCGTGGCGGACCTGGTCGGGCCCGTCCGGAGGGCCACAGCCTATGGC